>CAVIEK010000019.1:10565-25385 GCA_963641805.1 Bacteroides fragilis | reverse complement strand
CCTCAAGAGGACTAGCGCATTAAAAAACAATAGCACAATGGCACAGAAAGAAGACGTATTCAAGAAAATTGTATCACATGCCAAGGAATATGGTTTTGTGTTTCCGTCGAGTGAGATTTATGATGGCCTGGGAGCCGTATACGACTACGCGCAGAATGGTGTTGAGCTGAAAAACAACATCAAGCGTTACTGGTGGGAGGCCATGACCCTGCTCCATGACAACATAGTGGGCATCGACTCGGCAATCTTCATGCACCCGACCATCTGGAAGGCATCAGGACACGTCGACGCTTTCAACGACCCGCTAATTGACAACCGTGACAGCAAGAAGCGCTACCGTGCCGATGTGCTCATCGAGGACGAGATTGCAAAGTTTGACGACAAGATAAACAAAGAAGTGGCAAAGGCAGCCAAGCGTTTCGGCGAAAACTTCGACGAGGCCAAGTTCCGCCAGACCAACGCCCACGTGCTTGAGCACCAGAAGAAGCGTGACGAGCTTCACGAGCGCTACAGCAAGGCAATGAACGCCACCGACCTCGACGAGCTCAAGCAGATTATCCTCGACTACGAGATAGTAGACCCCATATCGGGCACAAAGAACTGGACCGACGTGCGCCAGTTCAACTTGATGTTCAAGACCCAAATGGGCTCGAGCGCCGACAACACCATGGACGTGTATCTGCGTCCCGAGACCGCACAGGGTATCTTCGTGAACTTCCTCAATGTGCAGAAGACTGGCCGCATGCGTATCCCATTCGGCATCGCCCAGATAGGAAAAGCATTCCGCAACGAGATTGTGGCGCGTCAATTCATATTCCGCATGCGCGAGTTCGAGCAAATGGAGATGCAGTTCTTCGTGCGCCCCGGCGAGGAGATGAAGTGGTTTGAATTCTGGAAGCAGACCCGCCTGAAATGGCACAAGGCCCTCGGCCTCGGCGACGAGAAATACCGTTTCCACGACCACGAGAAGCTGGCCCACTATGCCAACGCCGCCACCGACATCGAATTCGAGATGCCTTTCGGCTTCAAGGAAGTGGAGGGAATACACAGCCGCACCGACTTTGACCTCAGCCAGCACGAGAAATTCTCAGGCAAAAAGATTCAATATTTCGATCCCGAGCTCGGCAAGAGCTACACCCCCTACGATATCGAGACCTCGATAGGCGTTGACCGCATGTTCCTCTCAGTGTTGTGCTCATCGTTTGAGGAGCAGCAGCTCGACGGAGGCGACAAGCGCGTGGTTCTGCACCTGCCTAAGGCCATTGCACCGGTAAAGTGCGCCATCCTGCCGCTCGTGAAGAAAGACGGTCTGCCCGAGAAGGCCCACGAGATTATGGACGTGCTCCGCTTCGACTTTGCATGCCGCTACGACGAGAAAGACTCGATAGGCAAGCGCTACCGCCGTCAGGATGCCATTGGCACCCCTTACTGCATCACCGTCGACGGCCAGACACTCGAGGACAACACCGTGACCCTGCGCGACCGTGACACCATGGAGCAGCAGCGCGTGGCCATCGACCGCCTGCCTGAGATTGTGGGCGAGCAGTGCAGCCTAAACAACCTGCTCAAGAAACTCGTGTAAAAAAAAGCACGCACAATCGCCACAAGGAACTACAATCAAAAATCACACACACTAAACAAAACAGATGAAACGACTCCCGCTAACAATAGCCTTCATCCTGGCTTGCGTGGCATCGCTCACGTCGTGCCTCGACAAGAACAACGACACCTCCGATGAGTATGCCGACTGGCGCAAAGCCAACCTTGAGTGGTTTGAGCAGCAAAAGAGTGTTACCGACGCAGCCGGCAACAAATTCTATAAGGTGGTGACCGCCGACTGGGACCCATCGGCATCGGTGCTGATGCACTGGTTTAACGACACCAACGCCACACGCGGCAACATCAAGCCGCTGTTCACATCGCAGGTCGACGTGAAGTATCGTGGCGAACTGTATGACGGCACCCCGTTTGACTCGTCATATCTCAACACATCGCCTGCCGACAGCCTGTTCCGTTGCCGCCTGAACTCCGACATAATCGAGGGCTGGGCTCTGGCCGTGACCAATATGCGCATTGGTGACAGTGTGCGCGTGGTCATCCCCTACAGCCTTGCCTACAAGGCTTCGTCGCGCGGAACGGTAAAGCCCTACTCGATGCTGGAGTTTGACATCAAACTTGTGGCTGTGCCCAAGTTTGAGCTGACTCCAAGAAGATAGGCCTGACCACACACCGTGTCACGCATATGCGCGTGACCGATCAAATAACACACAATGCAACTGCGCCGAGGACTTTATTGCCCCGGCGCAGTTGGTGTGAATAAACAACCACAAAAATACACAATTACTGACACTCTCAAAAAAAGAAAATGGGACCAAAGGTTAAAGGAAGCATCTGCGGCATCCTTGCCGCTGTGTTCTACGGGACCAATCCTCTGGGGGCACTTCCGCTCCTGTCGCAAGGCATACAGCCCTATTCAATTATCTTCTACCGCTTCTCGATAGCGGTGGTGCTGCTAGGCAGCATAATGGCCATACAACGACATTCGTTTGCCGTCACCCGTAGCGAGCTTGCCATCATGGCGGCTCTCGGCGTGGTTTTCGCATCATCGTCGCTCACGCTGTATGCCAGTTTCCTGTATATGGACGCAGGAGTGGCATCGACCATCCTGTTTGTGTATCCGGTGATGGTGGCGGTGATAATGACAACATTCTACCACGAGCGGCTCACTATGGTCACCGTGATTTCGATAGTGCTCGCCCTCAGCGGCATCATTCTGCTGTCGAAAGGTGGCAGCGGCTCGGTCATCAGCGTGCTGGGCGTCGTGCTGGTGCTTGTGTCATCGCTCACCTATGCCATCTACATAGTCACAGTCAACCGTTCGATGCAGCACATGCCGTCGTTCAGGCTGTCGTTCTACGTGATGGTGTTTGCCTCGCTCACAGTACTCGTGTTCTCATCATGTGGCGGCAACCACCTGCAGATACTCACCACTCCAAGCCAATGGGGACTGGCTCTTATGCTCGCCGTGCTGCCCACGGTGCTGTCGCTCGTGCTCATGGCCGTGGCCGTACACAACATCGGGTCGACGCCTACCGCCATAATGGGTGCACTTGAGCCGCTCACTGCGGTGGTGATAGGCATTGCCGTGTTTGGCGAGGCTTTCACCGCACGCCTTGCCGTGGGAATAGTGATGATTCTGGGGGCCGTGCTACTCATTGTGGCCATCAGGCGATGATTGTGCGGCATGACCGCCTAAGTGGAAAATGGCAAATTGTCATAATTCAAGAGCGCGCCCAGGGGGTGCGCTTACTTTTTGTCAGCAATATGGACAATATTGCAGAAATTTGCCACAAAAACCATTCCGGCACATCTATTGCCAATACTCCGGGTGAACACCAAATCCCCCAACAAGCGACGGGGAGGCGGGGTTCAAAGACAACTGATTAAAAACAACATTTAAAGATAGGAGATTTAAACTATGATTACTCGCAGAAACAATCAGAATTGGTTACCCGACGTGTTTAACGATTTCTTTTACAATGACTACCTCCCAAAGGTAAACACGACAGCTCCGGCCATCAACGTGATTGAGAAGGATAATGAATATGATGTTGAGGTTGCCGCACCGGGCATGACCAAGAGCGACTTCAAGGTGAGCATCGATGAAGATGAGAATCTGGTGATTTCTCTTGAAAAAGAAGAGAAAGCCGAGCAGAAAGAAAACGAAGGCCACTACCTGCGTCGCGAATTCTCTTACACCCAGTTCCATCAGGCTCTGATACTGCCCGATGACGTCGACAAGGAAAAGATCAGCGCCAGTGTGGACAACGGCGTGCTCACAGTGATACTGCCTAAGGTGTCGCAAGAAGAGCTGAAGAAGCAGACCAAGATGATCGACATCAAATAATGCCAGCCACAACGGCGCATTCTTGGCAACAAAGAAACTCTTTTCATAAGCACATGATTTAGTAACGACAAAAAAAGACAAAACGAGTGAACCCTAGCAATACCATAGAAAGGCACTTTTAATTGCTTAGACAGCATCCATAATCATATATGGAAACCGGCCAGCCAGTCACACGGCGCGGCCGGTTTTTTTTGGCATGCTCGGCATGAGCATTCTAGTGAAAGCGGGAGGCAACGCAATGTTGCCTCCCGCTCGGGTAGATGCGGAGCCGGTTCCCGCTGACGGGACTCGCACCGCTTATTTTGTGTGATGCTGATTAGCGCACTATCACCTTGCGTGCCGCACTGTTGCCATTGCTATAGTAGTCTTTCACCACATATACGCCGGCTGCGGTCGGGCATTGCTCGCCGAGAGCCACACCGCCGATGGTGTAGTATTCTGTCTTCACTATGGCAGCATCGCTGTCAACACCGTCGATTCCGGTTGCCTTCTTGATGTAGACCAGATACTTGCGGCTTCTGTCACCATAAGTTTTGGTAATCCACCCTTGACCCTCAGCATTACTGTCGATCTTGCCATCGTTGAGGAACAGGTTATCACTCATGGTCCATTCAGTGCCGGCAGGAGTTCCCACGAAGAATGCCGAGCGCACGTTTTGTGCATCCTCACCATCGTTGAACACAGGCACTGCTGCAAAGTAGTTGGCCAACTTCAGCGTATCAAAGATAACCAGAGTGGGATACATTCCAGTCTTCTGGCTCCATACGGCGCCCATGTCGGTCTTGACAAGCTCACTGGTGGTCATTCCCTTAGCCTTGGCATCGCTGGCCGATGGAGTGAAACCTGGGTTCTCGTCGGTGACGTAGTAGACATTTGTGAAGGAGATATCGTCGATTGCCGAAGTCACAGGGATGATGACACCCGAAGTGGTGGTGTCGCTGGTCACGACTGCGCCCGCATTGTACACGTTCTCAAGCACCATGCCGCTGAAAGCGCCGCCGGCAATGCCGCCGACATACTTCTGGCCGCTTACTGTGCCCATGTTGTAAGAGTTGCGCAAAGTGGGACGTCCGTAGCCCCAAAGGCCGCCGGCCACGCCATACTTGTTGGTTCCGTTGGTCGACGTCACGTTGCCCAGGTTGAAGCACTGGTCGATGGTGCCCGAGCCAAGGCCCGAGAATCCGCCGACGCCATATCCGTTGGCCTCAATATTACCTGCGTTGTAGCAGCCATAGGCATAGCCGCTATGTCCGGCAGAGAAACCGCCCACGAAGTCGGAGCTGCTGAGCACGTCGCCCTCATTGTAGCAGTAGTAGTATTCGCAGCCTTCGTAGTTGTTGCCAACCACGCCGGCCACATACTTGCCTGCGCCTACAACCGAGCCAGTGTTGTAGCAAGCGGTCATCTTGGCCACATAGCCCTTAGAGAAGTCGTGCAGGCCTGCGACGCCGCCGATGTTGGTTGCAGAGACGCTTGTGACATCGCCCTCATTATAGCACGATTCGAGAACCGAACCCGGATAGAGGCGTCCGGCCACACCACCCAGATAACCCTTGCCGGTAACATTTGCCGAGTTGTGGCTGTTGATGATGTAAAGCGGCTCAAGCGACTTGGTACCTGAGCCAACAATGCCGCCAACGTTGTTGCCAGTGGCGGTTATCACACCGCTGTTGACACAGTTGACGATCGAGTCGCCGCCCTGTGACTGGGCCAATATACCGCCCAAAGTACCTGCGGCCGAGAGATTGCCACTGTTGTAGCTGTTGCTGATGGTGCCCTGGCTATAGACAGCGATGCCGCCCACACCGCTCTTGAGCAGAGTGAGGTCGGCCACGTTGTAGCAGCTGTCGACAGTTGCTCCAGTCTCGACCTTGTAGGCGATACCGCCAAGATAACTGCTCTTGGTCTCGAGCTTGCCATAATTGACGCATTTTTCTACGCGTCCGCCAGTCTTGACCGTACCGGCGATACCGGCAGAACCGCCGTTATCGGTATAGACACCAGCTTTGTTGACACAGTTATACAAGCGGCCATAGACGTTGCCTGCGATTGCACCCACATAACGGTATCCCGAGATCTTGCCCGATGCCAGAGTGAGGTCGTGGATATTGCCTTGCGTTCCCACGTTGCCGAAGAGGCCCTGGCTGGCCTCGGTGCTCTTGTATGTGTTGTTGATGTTGCTGAAGCTATGTCCGGCGCCGTCGAAGTCGCCATTGAAGCTGCCTGCGTTTATGCCCACGCACACATAAGTGGTGGTGTCGAAGTCAATATCATTCTCAACCTTGAAGTAGCGTCCGCTGAATGGGTAGAGCTCAACATTGGTAAACTTGGCAAGCTTGAGCATGTCGTCTTTAGTTCTGATGCGGAAAGGATTCTCGGCAGTGCCGGCACCGTCGAAGAGACTCGGCATGGCGCGCAGTGAGATTTCCTTTTCAAAGGTGCCAACCTTGGCCACGAGCACATCGCGGAGCGAGGTGGTGTCGGCTGTGAGGTTGACATTGAGTTTGCTGTTGGCAACACTGAAGTTCTTGCCAGTCTTCACGCTCCACTGCAGGTCGTCGGCCTGATAGAGAGGAGCCTCGGTAACGACATCATCAGCCGTCTGACCATCGGCGAAGGTAACCACCATCTTGCGGTTGGCTATGGCTCCGGCCTCGGCCTTGAACGTCTTGATCACAGGATACAAGCCTGCTGTCCAGTCATACTTGTCGGCATTGAGCCTGTCGAGAGCCTTACCGCCAGTGAGGACACTTGTGTTGACACCCTTGGCACCTGCAATGACAGAGCTTGCGGCACTGCCATAGTAGCAAATCTGAGCATCATAGTAGTTGTCGGCCACGTCGTAAGACGAACTCGGAGCTGCCGAGAACACGGCGCCACGAGCGGCATTTGTCTCATCATGGCGCTCCACTGTGCCGTAGTTGATGTTTCCAATCACAGAACCCTTCATGGGAGCAGTGGTGGTGATACCACCCACGGTGCGTGTGGCATACACCCTACCGGCATTGACATTGCCCTTGATAATGCTCGGTGCGCCATTGGTGGCCACGATACCGGCAACACTGTACTGTGTGTTGGCCTTGTGCAACGGGTTGATGCTGTCGCCCAGGACATAGCCGTCGTTCTGGCTGTAAGACACTGTGCCGAGAGAATAGGCTGCGATACCTGCGGCATAGGATCCTCCGGTGACGATATTGCCAGAGTTATAGCAGTTGTCGATTACCGCACCTGCCTGGTTGAGGGCAACCACGCCTGCCGCATATTTGTCGACTGTCGCCACATTGGCGAGATTCTTACAGTTGGTCACATTGCCGTAGTTGACCGCTGCCACACCTGCCGCATAGCTGTAGGCAGTGAATTCGCAGTCACTTGCTATTGTCAGGTTCTTCACAGTGCCTTGCTCACCGATAAAACCGAAAAGAGCCACAGCTATCTGCGATTGCTTGCTGTCGGCTGCGCCATCAGTGCCGTTGACCACACCATTTATTTTGAGGTTGTGGATTGCAAAGCCGCCGCCGTCGTAGGTGGCATTGAGCTGACGGGCGCTTTGACCACCCATGCCCACGCCTGCAAAACCTGTGGCGTCGATGTCATTTACCTGCTTGAAGAAGTCGCCCTTGAAAGTCTGTCCGTATTTCGAGATTCCTTCATCGAGCGATTCGAGGTCGGCCTTCGACTTAATGAGGTAAGGATCGGCCTCAGAACCGGAGCCCTCGAAGAGCGACGGGTTGATGGTTGAGAGAAGATACATCTTGACGTTGCTGCTCGATATTGCCACAATCACATCGGTAGAGTAAGTATTCTTCACGGTCACCGAGTCGCCTGCAATCTTCAAGCCGTCGGTCTCGTCGGTAAAACTCGAGTTGTCGTAAAGCTTCCAAGTAATGTCATTGTCGGTGGATATCTTGAATGTGCGGCGCACCTTGGTCACATTGTCGCCATCGGCGAGAGTGAGGGGAGCCGCACCGCAGTAGGCTGTGCTGTTTTCGGCAATGCCTTTAATGCGAGGATACAATCCCTTAGAGAAGGTCCACACGCTCCAGGTAAGGCCTTGGATTGCGTTGCCGGTGGTTAGCTGGGCAGTGGTTTTCTCCATGCGTGCGATATTTGCAGGAGCGATAGTTCCAGTAATCTGCTTGTCGTAGTACACATTGGTGAAGATGGTGTCGCTATACGACGTGCCATACACACCCATCGTCTCATTAACATCCGACATGCGTACCTGTCCCACATTGAGGCAGTTCTTGACTGTTGAGCAGTAGCTCCATTCGATAATGTTGCCCTGAGAATCAGAAGTGTAAGACGGCGAGGGTATATAGCCCACCACACCGCCAACTTGTGCCGAATAGGCCGAGTTGATTATGATGTTGGCGTTGTAGCAGTCAATAACGTTGCCGCCATAGATATTGCCGGCCACACCGCCCACTGCTCCATTAGACTTGGAAGTAGTGGTAGTTGCGGCACCCGAGATGGGACCTGCATTGAAACATTTCTTCACAGTACCAGTAAGCACTTGGCCAACCACACCGCCGATATAGGCATTGCCTGTCTTGTCGGTAAGCTGCATGTCGCTGTAGCTGCCGCTCAGCACCGGCTCGGCATACTTGCTTGGCAGAGTGGAAGCCACCACGCCACCCACCGATTTGTAGAGAGTGTTGGCTGTGCTGGTCATTGTGATAGAGCCGTGAGCCTTGAGGTTTTCGGCTGTGGCGCTTCCCACCAGCATGCCCACCACGCCGGCGTTCTCGCCAGCGCCTGTAATAGTACCTGAGAATTCGCAGTCGCTGATTTCATTGTTCAAGAAGTAGCCCACCACGCCGGCACCGGTATGGTTGCCATAGGTGAGTGACGCGCCGGTCACAGTGATTTTGCTGACCGCTCCCGAGCACCATCCCGCAAGTGGACCTGAATAGTTACCCGCTACGTTGAGGGTGGGATTGGCAAGTTTCACATTCTTGAGTACGCTGGTCGAGTCGGCATAACCGAAAAGACCCTGATAGCTCTCTTCGCCGGCTTTGATGGTGAGATTGCTTATGGTGTAGGACTTGCCGTCGAAAGAGCCCATAAAAGGAGCCTCGGCAGTTCCTGCTGGTATGTAGGCACTTGTGCTCTGACTCATATCGATGTCGTTGGCAAGAGCCACAAACTTTCCGGCATAGCTGTTGCCCGAATTCACATCATCGCAGAAAGCATTGAGTTGCTTTGCAGTAGTGATAAGATAAGGAGAGGCCTCGGTACCCTCGCCCGTGAGGTCGAGAGTAGAAGCAGTGGGATAGGTGACCACACCCTCATCGAATGTGATGGTTGTCGACAGGCATCCAAGAGCGCGCATGCTTTGCGAAGCGTCACAGAACACGCCCCAGTTTCCGAATTCAATCTTGGTTGAGGTGCCGGGACCATTGCTCACGATGTTACCCTTTTGGGCGGTCTTGCTCTTGTTCCAAGCTGCAGGACGGCACTTGAACGGGCCATAGAGGGCGTTGGTGAAGATAGTCTGCGGCGAAATGCTTGCTGTGTGGTCGGGCTTGAGCCTCATATTGACCACTGCGCCGTTATTGGTAAAGTTCACAATCTGCACCATGTTGTCGTAGGTCTGCTCGACATACACAGGATAGGTGCGTACCGAGTCGGTGACAGTGACCGACTTGCCGTTGTAGTTGACTTCACTCACAGTGGCATTGGTGGGTTTGAACACACTCTTTGAATAGATGCCGAAGCCGCCACCCTTGTACTGTCCCTCAACCACAATCACACCCCAAGCACCGAAAGTGATCACGCCATCGTCGTCGATGGTGGCCACAATGGGGTTGGTGGTGCTGTAGCTGTTCGACGACAGATTCATCGAGCATGCCCAAACCGGGCCATAGGTGCTGTGGTTGTAGATCTTGCCCGGGGTTATCGACAGAGTGCCGGCCGACTCATTGTAGGTGGCCTGCAGGGTGTCGGTGAGTCCCCAAAGGTTGTAAACCTCGGCATGAGTGTCGTCGGTGCGCTTCACTGTGATTACGCCCGAAATGCTGACACTGCCGTCGGAATACTTGGTGTCGAACTCAGCAGCAGTGTTGACACTGGCCAGGGCCTTCGCCTTGGCGCCTGTGCGCTTTGGCGCCTTGCTGCTCACTTGCCAAGTGCCGGCCACATAGCTGCCTTGAGGCGAGCCAAACGACCTCAACTTGCGCTCGGCTTTCACGGTCTCGCCGGTGACGCTTGCCGGGATGGTGACAGAAACGGCACGCGACTGTGCAATTTTTGTCTCCATTTCCTTGACGGCCGCGGCGTCATCGCCGGTGGCAGAGCGGTGCACAGTTGCCGTGGTAGCGGTCTTCACCGCCCCCATCAACGACCCTACACGCTCAGCGACTTGGGTTTGTGCGGTGGCGGTCAGTGAGAGGAGCGCCATGAGCATCAAACCGAAAAGAGTCTTCTTTGTCATAGAGAAACCTGATTTAAAAAATTAATGTAATAATGCAAATGCTTAATTTTGCAAATTTATACATTTTTAAATAGTCTGCAAATTTAAAGCTAAAAAATCGTAAGCCATATTTTAATATAAACGACGGAATATTGGGATTTTGAAGCCATGAGTCTACAATCGCAAACAAAAGCAAGCCATTTCTTACCCAAAAAGAGAGGAACCGCCAGCCTGATTCTAATCAAGCGGCGGTTCCCTTTATTTGTTGTCTTCTTTTTTCAGAAGCTAATACTTAGCCTTTTTTGGCCTTGAGACACGATACTGTAAGGTAGACCAGCAAAGCCACATACATCACCACGGCAAGCCAGTTGCTGGCTGTGTCGCTGAGCGGGCTGGTGTATTCGAAGCCGAAATAGAGCATTGCGGCACTCACCACACCCATAAGCGCGCCACCGGCGATGAAGCCCGAAGCGAGCAAGGTTCCACGGTCCTGACGTGCCTTGTTGACGCTCTCGTCCTTGCTGCGCGAGCCCACATACCAGCTTATGAGGCCACCCACGAGCAGCGGGGTGTTGAGCTCAAGCGGGATAAACATACCCAGCGAGAAAGCCAAAGCCGGAACACCGAGCCAGTTGAGGAGGACAGCAAGAATCGCACCCACGATGTAGAGGAGCCAAGGGGTCTGGCCTCCCATCATTAGGGGATCGATCACAGCCGCCATTGCGTTGGCTTGAGGAGCCACAAGCGCATTGTCGCCCACAAATCCATAGGTCTTGTTGAGGATAATCATCACACCGCCCACAGTGGCTGCCGAAAGCACCGTGCCCACAAACTTCCACGTCTGCTGCTTGGCAGGTGTGGTGCCAATCCAGTAACCGATCTTCATATCGGTCACCATGCCGCCGGCCATCGACAGAGCCGTGCACACCACACCGCCTATCACCATCGACGCCACGATGCCCTTAGAACCGTTGAGCCCAACAGCTACGAAGATGCCCGAGGCGATGATTAGCGTCATAAGAGTCATGCCCGACACTGGGTTGCTGCCCACAATGGCAATGGCATTGGCAGCCACGGTGGTAAACAGGAATGCTATGACAGTCACCACGACAAAAGCCACAAGGGTCTGTGTGAGGTTGTGAATAACACCCACATAGAAGAATACCACGGTGACGAGCAATGCAGCCGCAAGGGCAAACACGAGCACCTTCATGGAAATGTCGCGCTGATGGCGCTCAACCTTCACCTGCTCCTGCCCCTTGAAAGCCTTGCCGGCCAAGCCGACTGCGCTCTTAATCACGCCCCACGACTTGATGATGCCTATGACACCGCTCATGGCGATGCCACCGATGCCAATGAAGCGTGCGCCGCCTTTGAATATCTCCTCGGCCGCACTGCCGGCCAAATTGGGATTCATGCCCATAAGCGGGACAATCACCCACCACACAAACGCGCTACCGGCAAAGATGATAAAACTGTAGCGAAGACCCACAATGTAGCCCAAGCCGAGAACTGCGGCGCCTGTGTTGACCTTGAACACCATCTTGGCATTGTCGGTGATCGACTGCAAAGCGGGGATGGCGGTACTTGAGAGCACCTCTTTCCACCAGCCGAATGTCGACAGCAAGAAATCGTAGATACCGCCCACCAATCCAGCCACGAGCAGCGGCTTTGCCTGGTCGCCACCCTTTTGACCCGAAATGAGAACCTGAGTGGTGGCCGTAGCCTCGGGGAAAGGGAACTTGCCGTGCATGTCGCTCACAAAATATTTGCGGAAGGGGATGAAGAACAGGATGCCCAACACACCTCCCAGCAACGAGCTCAAGAACACCTCAAGGAAGTTTACTGTGATCTCGGGATACTTGGCCTGCAAAATGTAAAGGGCAGGCAAAGTGAAGATGGCACCGGCCACCACAATGCCCGATGCTGCACCTATCGATTGGATGATCACATTCTCACCAAGCGAGTTCTTGCGCTTGGTGGCACTTGCGATGCCGGCGGCAATGATGGCAATGGGGATGGCAGCCTCAAACACCTGTCCCACCTTGAGGCCCAGATAGGCGGCGGCTGCACTGAAAATAACGGCCATTATCAGACCCATCGACACCGAGTATGGAGTCACCTCGGGATAGGAATGGTCGGGCTTGAGCACGGGGACATATTTCTCTCCCGGCTTCAACTCACGAAATGCGTTTTCAGGCAAACTCATCTCGTCGGGTTGTTTCACATTCTTCTCGTCTTGCATTTATTTTAGTTTATTAGTTAATATTTAGCATATAATGGTGCGAAGTTACAAAAAAATGCTCTATTGCAGTCCCTTTCCCAGTTCAAATCGTTCATTTCCCGCAATTCCGTTCATGCTCCAACGGAAGAATTTCACCTTGTCACAGGCTCTACCGTGAAGCCGGCTTTGCGAAGAAAGGCTATAAGGCCATCAGGGCCAGGCAGATGTGCCGCACCGACGCATACCAGCACCGACTTACGGCGCATTACCGGAGCCAACACGGCAGCCCAACGGCGGTTACGGTCGTAGACAAGGCTCTCGACTGCTTGCCGGTCGGCCTCACTGGTGACTTTGGCGGTAATTTCATGAATAGAGGCAAGGTCTTGGGCAAGATACGCCATGTCGAGACGATGAAGGTCGGCCTTGGCAGCCGAATCGTCGCGGCACATCTCGAGCAAATCGGCGGCCTGGCGCTGCAGCGGCGCATTATATAATACGTCGATTTGGAAATCCACAGTCTCGAGAGGCCTCACTGCCTTGCCCGCATCACGTGCACGATCTTGCACCTCAGAGTCAATTGCCTGCGCAAGCATGCCAAAGTCCTCAACAGCCCACATGGCCTGCATCACAGTGGTGATTGCCACAGGCTTGAACTTGTCGAACTGGCTTAGTTTGACACCCATTGAGCCGAACTGGCGGTTAATGGCACGCTCCACCATCGAATAACCGTCGGGCGAGAGCAGCGACGAAAGAGTGCTGTCGGGCGGGGCTACCATGCTCTGCGAAACGCGGGCGCTCACCTGCGGCATGTTCAGTGAATCACAGTCGACCTCTCCCCACACCTCGTCGCAGTCGGCCAAGGCGCGGCTAAACCCTGCAAGCGTATCGAGCACATTTACCGGTGCGATGTGGTGTGAGCCGAACACATACGACGCGCCGGTGGTCTGGCCGCCACTCACACGCCACAAGAGCTGACCATGAGCAACTGAGGCGACAAGCAGAAAGGCCACAGCTACAGGATACTTCATTTTCATGTTTTACCTCCTTTTTTGTGACTAAGATAATAAAAAGTGATGATAAAGGTGATTTGACGGGGCAAAAAGGCGGCAAAAATACCAATTATTAGCTATTGCGCGTCCTGCTCGGCCAGCGTAACTTTGCAGTGTAAAAAATAAGTAAACAACAAGTGCGGCGAAAGCACAACTGCCAAGCCGCCAATTTGCAAGATAAAGTGAATTAGTTATTAGTTGACATTATTACGTAGCCACATTTCTAATAGTAAGTAAGTAATCGATAAAAAACGCTGCTGGACACCACGATGTGAATCGCCGTCACCCAGCAGCTTTTTTTCGTGTTTCTCCTGAGACCGACTCAGCGGTGCAACCCGCGTGAGCGCAGATAGTCGAGAAGGAACTGCGGTCGGTCGGTCTGGATTATGCGAGCGTCAAGCCGGTCGATGAGGTAACCGTAGCCGTTGTCGACATTGGCAAGCGAGGCATCGTCGTCGTGCGCTCCGGCCATGGTGTCCCACAGGGTGTTGTACCATATGAGAGCTTTGCCCCTAAGGGCCGACGGCAACTGCAACGGCAGCTTGTTCTCGTCGGAGCGGAAAAGCAACTCAAAGGCTACCGGGTGTAGCGTATTGACGTAGTCGGTTATCTTCTGCCCGGCATCACGGTCGTCGAGGTTGACTATGGGCATATACACCACATCATCGAGATAACGTCCAAACTGGCTCTTAACCTCGGCAGGGCTTTTCTTCCCCTTCATGATGATTTGCTTGAGCGTGCCGGTCTTCTTGGCCAGGGCATACACTTGCTCGAAATAGCGGTCGGCCTTGTCGAGGTTAAGCATCACGCGTCCTTTGGCAAGCAGCAACACCTGCTCGAGAGTGGGCACCTTGTGGATGGTGCGTATTGCGCAACCATTGCGCAGGCGCAGGCGGCTTATCGAGTCGTAGTCGACTTCGGCGATTTTACCTTTACCTGTGGTGGTGCGGTTAAGGGTAGCGTCGTGCATGAGAATGAGCACGCCGTCGCGCGTGCGTTGAAGGTCGATCTCAACGATGTCGACACCCATTTTAATGGCATTGTCGATGCCCTCGAGTGAATTCTCGGGAAAATTGCGCCAATCGCCGCGATGCGAAGCCACGATCACACTTTCCTGGCCCCGGCTGAACAACTGCTGGCGAATGCTGTCGACACGGTCGGCGGCTGAAATGTGCATTGCGAGCAAAATCGCAACGATTGCAAATAGAGTTTTCCTCATCGGTCAAGT
>CAVIEK010000019.1:0-10555 GCA_963641805.1 Bacteroides fragilis | reverse complement strand
AGTTTTATTTTTTTTGTGGGAATAGTGGTCGTTTTTTGTGATTAGCATTATTTGCCTGCCGCCGACCGGAATGCCTTGTCGAAGAAAAGCATCTGATAGTCGAGAGAGTTGCACCAGTAATCCCACGAGTGCCGTCCGGGACGTATGATGAAGTCGTGCGGAATCTTGTGGTCGAGCAGCGCTTTGTGCAGGTTAAGGTTCACCTCATAGAAAAAGTCGTCATATCCGTCGTCGATTATGATGTTTTGCCCCGGCTTGACAGAAGGCACGAGATTTATTACCGAGTGTGACGCCCACACGTCTTTATTGTCGTCGTAGCTGCCGAGGCGGTCAGGTATGTGCCACTTGCCCGGGAACTTGGTGATGTCGACACCACCGCTCATGCTGCCTATGCTGCCAAACACATCGGGGTGACGCAAGCCGAGCCACAGAGCGCCGTGCCCGCCCATGCTGAGCCCGGTAATGGCACGCATCTCCTTCTGCGCCAAGGTGCGGTAATGCGAGTCGATGTAGCTCACCAGCTCTTGGCCCACATAGGTCTCAAACTGCATCTTGGGATCGATGGGAGAATCGAAATACCAGCTGTCCTGTCCGTCGGGGCAAACGATTATCACCTTGTAGCGATCGGCGAGCGCATGGAGGTCTTTTTTCTTCGGCCAGTTGCTGTAGTCGCCATAAGCGCCATGGAGCAGATATAGCACCGGATAGCGCACGTCGCTGTTGGCCGTAGAGTAATAGGCCGACGGCACTGTGACCACGTTTTTGATGTCGCGGCCCATCTTTTGGCTGGCAATGCTGACGGTGTCGGCTGTGGCGCGTGTGGTGGCTGCGGTGTGCTGCTTGGCGCGTGTGGGTGATTTGGTGGCTGCGTTACACGACGGGCCTGTGGCCAGCATCATGGCTATGATGAGCAGCAGCTGAATGCGTAATAGTTTCATGTTTAATATTTGTTGTTATGATTTTATGTTTTGGTTACGTGATGCAGTGACTTGGCGGAGCATGAACAATGAGTCACCCGTTGCGACACGCATTGCGTCCTCACTTGCAAATATAGTGTTTTTTGACAAAACCGCCACGCCTTGCGGCCAGTGTTTTGCCTCCGCGAAGCACCGGCACGGCTAAAAAAAGACACCGGGCTCTGCCACTGATATTGTATCGAGACGGCAATGTCCGGTGTAAACCTTATGGATATATCGATTCGGTCTATATCACCAAATCACGGAACGGTCGGCAGGGTCGAGCCACAACTTGTCGCCCGGCTTGATGTCGAAAGCCTTGAAGAAAGTGTCGATGTTGCGCAAAGTGGCATTCACACGCCAGCGTCCGAGTGAGTGCGGGTCGCTCTTTGTCTGCTGGTAGATGGCCTGGTCGGTCACATTTTCTGCCCAAATGCGACCATAGCTCAGATAGAATCGCTGGTCGGGGGTGAAGCCATCGATAAGCACATTGGAGCTGCCCTGACTTGTCTTCTTGAAAGCATCATATGACACACGCAAGCCACCCTGGTCGGCGATGTTCTCGCCAAGAGTGAGCTGGCCGTTGGCTTTCAGTCCCTTCACCACCTCAATCTGGTCGAACTGCTCGGCCAGTTTCTTGGCGGCAGCGTTAAAGGCGGCAGCGTCTGATGCGCTCCACCAATCGCGCATGTTGCCGTCAGCGTCAAAGTTTCGGCCCTGGTCGTCGAATCCGTGAGTCATCTCATGGCCGATCACCACACCGATGGCGCCATAGTTGGTCGCATCGTCGGCATTGGCGTCAAAGAACGGCGCTTGCAATATGGCCGCCGGGAAGCAAATCTCGTTGCTTGTGGGGTTATAGTAGGCGTTGATGGTCTGCGGAGTCATGCCCCACTCGCTCTTGTCGACAGGCTTCTCAAGTTTCTTGAAGTTGCGCTGAGTCTCATAGATTCCTGCGGCCTTGAGATTGTCGTAGAGCGAGAGCGACGGGTCGATGCTAAGGCCGGAGTAGTCGCGCCACTTGTCGGGGTATCCAACCTTGACGGTGATGGTGTTAAGCTTCACGAGGGCATTGATCTTGGTACTGTCGCTCATCCACTTGAGGTTGGCGATGTGCTCGGCGAGCGAGCTGCGCAAGTTGCCTATAAGATTGAGCATCTTGGCCTTGCTGTCGCCGGCGAAGTATTTTTCCACATAGAGCTGCCCCACAGCCTCGCCGAGTAGCGAGTTGGGATAGCCGAGGGCGCGCTTCCAGCGAGCCTTGCGCTCCTTCTGCCCCGAGAGCAGCTTACCGTAGAAGTCAAAACTGACGTCACCGAAAGCGTCGCTGAGGCATCCGGTCGAGCTCTTTACGCGCAGACCGGCACAATAGTCCTTTATTTCCTGCTCAGTGAGAGTGACCATGAGTTGGTTGGCCACCTCCATCACCTTGGGTTGCTCAAGGATTACCTGCTTGATGCCCTTAAGGCCAAGCTGGTCGAAATACCGACGCCAGTCGATGGCAGGATAATCGGCCTGAAGCTGCTCCACGGTGCGCACATTGTAGAGCTTGCTGTAATCCCTGGCCTCGGCTCTGCTCATTTTAGCCTTGGCAAAGGCATACTCAATTTTATATATTGTGGCTGCGGCACGCTTGGCTGCGGCTTTCTTGTAGCCGGCCATCTCAAGCACCTTGGCCATGAATGCCTTGTAGGCTGCCTGAATCTTGCGGCTGTCGGCATCGGTATTGAGATAATAGTCACGGTCAGGAAGGCCGCTTGTGCCGGCACTCATATAGAGCACGTTCACATCACTGTTCATAAGGTCGCCGTCGACACCCACCCCGAAGAACGGGTTGTCGAGCGTGAGATGCTCCTTTGCTATGAAGTCGGTGAGATTGGCTTTCTTGAACGAGGCGATGAAAGCGAGGTCGGCCTTGAGCGGCGCGGCACCCTCGGCATTGAGGCGCACGCTGTCCATGGCAAGGTTATACAGGTCGGTCACCTTCTGCCCCACCGAGCCACGCGGGTGGCTGGTCTTGGCAAGCTCAGCGAAGAGCGAGCGAAGCTGCTCACGGTTCTTGTCGGCAAGCAGGTTAAACACACCGTAGCTTGAATATTCGGGTTTCAGGGGATTCGCTTTCATCCATCCGCCGCCGGCATACTGGTAGAAATCGTCACCCGGGCGCACCGATGTGTCCATGTCGGCACGATTGATGCCGGCTATGACTTGGGCTGCCGCCGCTACTCCCACAGTGGCAGTCACGGCAAGCATAAGCGCTTTGATAGATTGTTTCATTTCCTAAAAAATAAATATGATTGTTACGTTTATGAGAATTCTTATCATTCAGTCTATTCCGACTATGTGGCAAAGGTAGCAAAATATTGCCTATTTGCCAATTATGAAGCCGTAAAGCATAAGTGGCAACCACACTCTGGCACACTTATGAAAAAAGCACCGGGGCTGTTGCCTCGATGCTTTGCTTGGTAGAGACGAGGGGATTCGAACCCATGACCTCTTCAATGTGACTGAAGCGCTCTGAACCAGCTGAGCTACGCCTCTATGTTTCGTTTACGATGCAAAATTACATATTTTTTTGGCAACACACGCATTTTAGGCAAAAAAATTTCCACCGCAAGCGCAACTATCACGCTAAACATCTGACTATCACCAAAATGCGCTTATACCAATGAAAAAAGAGAAATGAATGGGCTCATTCCACCCTGCCACAGCCGCCCCGTTTTAGCTTTTTTTCATAATTTTGCAACAAGATAGCACCGCGCCACATTTGGCAACGAGAAACGGACGAAGAGAAACACACGCCACAAAAGCTGTCCATACCCCGACCCACGCCCCGCAACGCCACAATCGCACCTCAACGCGCCACATGACTTATCAACACCAAATAACTAAAAGCCTATGGCAAAAAAATTTCATCTTTTAGCATTAATCGTGCTGTCGGCCCTCACCACATATGCGTGGGACGGCGACGGCACCGAGTCGAGTCCTTACCTCATAAAGAGCAAGGCCGACCTGATGGAACTGTGCACACAGACATCAAAAAACCTGCTGACCTACGACAACGTGTATTTTAAAATGACAGCCGACATCGACATCGAGGGCGACACGTTGTTTACGGGCATTGCCACCAGCTCGTCGAACAAGACGAAGCAGTTCGGCGGCACATTCGACGGCGACGGGCACGCAATCCACGGCATCAGCATCGACTGCATGGTGTGGAAAACCGCCCCCACCGAATCCACCCTAGGCACACCAAACGGGACGAAGTGCCTAAGCAACATTGGCTTCATAGGTTACCTTGGAGCCAACGGCCAGCTCAAAAATCTGGTGATGGCCCGCGACAACAGTTTCGCATTCTTCGCCTACGGAGCTCCGTTTGTGGGCCGCTGCTACGGCACAGTGAGCGGATGCCGCAACTATGCCAACGTCAAAGGCTACTCATCGGACATAGGCGGCATTGTGGGCCAGGGCGAGAAAGGATCGGTAATCATCGACTGCCTCAACGCGGGCTACATCAGCACCGGCTTTGTGGAAAACGGCGGCATCGTGGGCAAGAGCAGCGGCCGCGTGGAACGCTGCATGAACGTGGGCCGCGTGGAGAGCAGCGTGATTTCCACATTCAAGAGTTCTAACATGACCGGCATTGTGGGCGGCATTGTGGGCAGCGGCTACGGTGCGATAGTGCGCGACGTGGCCAACCTGGGCACCGTGGTGGCTGCCTACAAGGCCGGCGGCATCGTGGGCAGCTGGGCCAAGCCATACAAAGAGACCACCGGCGACGGCTACAACGACATGTACCGTGCCATAAGCGCCGGCACCGTGATTTGCGCCAACAAGGCGCAGGAAGGCGGCATTGCCGGCATCGACGGGTCGCTAGGCAAGACCGAAGACGTGTATTGGGACGCACAGATAACCCCGCTTCACGCCATGGCACTTAACGGGCACGAGAACACACAAGGCGTAGAAACCGCCACACTCACCAGCGGCACTGCGCTCAACGGGTTTTCCGCCGACGTGTGGGCCTTTGAGGCCGGCAAATATCCGGTTCTGAAGGAATTTGCCGGCGACAGCGAAGTAGAGACCGCACGCAAAGTGATTCTTTCGATTCCGGCAGGACACAGCACCAGCAACCTGAAAGTGAGCGCCACACTCAGCACCGACGGAGGCTGCAACTGGGCATTGAGCAGGGGCACCACATTCGGCATCGACGCCAGCACACACACGCTCACGGCACCTGCAAGCGTGAATGTGTTCACCACCGACACGCTGACGGCTTCGTGCGGCAACTTCGGGAAAGTGTATGTCATCACCAGTTTCCAAGCCATTCCGCTACAGGGCGACGGCACAGCCGAGAGTCCTTACCTGATAAGTAGCCTCAACGACTGGAACAACCTGGCACAATACATCGACGATACACAGTCAAAATTCAGCGGACAGTATCTGAAGCTGACCGCCGACATTGACTTCCAGGGCCAGAAGTTCATGCCGCTCTACGACAGCGGCATCTCGGAATTCCAAGGCACATTGCTGGGCAACGGCAAAACACTGAGCAACATCAGCTTCGCCACCACAACCGTCAACCAGGGCATATTCCGCATGATAGGTGAGCAAGGCACTGTGCAAGACCTCACCGCCACAGGCACAATCACCACCACCTACGCCTATACCGGTGCGTTTGCCGGTGCGCTGAAAGGCACGCTCAAGAATTGCGTCAACCGCGTGAACGTGACCTCGACCAAGGGCGGCTATGTGGCAGGATTTGCCGGCCAGGCCAACGGCACCGCACGCCTTACTGGCTGCGTGAACCACGCCGCAATCAGCTCCAAAAACAACTATGCTGCCGGCATAGTGGCACAGGCCACTGGCGACGGCACCACATACGACCACTGCTACAACGACGGCACTGTGACCAACAACGGCACCGCCACCGGCCAGTGCGTGGCAGGCATTGTGGCCTACAGCAAACAGGCCACATTCACCGACTGCCACAACACCGGCAAGATTGAGGCAAGCGCCCCCGACAAGATATCGGCCATGGCAGGCATCGTGGCCCAACTCTTCCACGACAGCGACAACAGCGCGCCGAGCCGGTTCACACGCTGCTACAACACTGCCCCGCTCGAGGGCAAGACCGTGCTCGCCGGCATACTGGCCGACGTGTCGACCAGCAGCAAGAAAGTGATGGACAGCTGCTACAACACCGGCGACATAAAAGTTGTGACCACAACCAAGACCAACCTGCTACCCTCGGCAGGACTGAGCGCATACTACATCCCGGGCGACTGCTACACCGACTGCTACAACACCGGCAACGTGAGCGCAACCACCTGCGGCGAAATTGCCGGACTGGTGGGCAACTTCAAGACTGGAGCCAACGACACCACCGCCGTGGTGACCATCAAGCGCTGCTACAACACCGGCAACGTCACAGCCCCATTCAGCGTGGTGGGCGGCATAGGTGGCTCTTATTTCGACGACGCAATAACCGTCGA
Organism: Bacteroides fragilis; assembly: GCA_963641805.1. GTDB lineage: Bacteria > Bacteroidota > Bacteroidia > Bacteroidales > Muribaculaceae > Sodaliphilus. The sequence goes on along the minus strand of CAVIEK010000019.1, from coordinate 4,107 downwards.
CAGCTGCTACAACACCGGCGATGTGACCGGCCTGTTCATGGTTGGTGGCATCGTGGCATCGTTTGGCGGCCCGTCAAACACAATAAGCAACTGCTGGAACTCGGGCAACATCACCGGAGCCAACCGCATTGGCGGCCTTGTGGGCAACGACAGCGGAAAAAGCCGCGTGACCAACAGCTACAACACCGGCAACGTGGCCTCCAACTCACAAGACGTGAGCGACACCAACGGCCGCGAGACGAGTTATGCCATCGGCGGCCTCGCAGGCTCAGCCAGCTCAGCCTATGCGAATTGCTACAACATGGGCACTGTGAGCGGCTGCAACCAGACGGGCGGTCTGATAGGCCACACGGCCAAACTGAAGCCGGCAAGCCTCACCAACTGCTACAACGGCAGCAAAGTGGAATGCAGCCTCACCGAAAACTACGGCAACGTGCTGGGAGTGGACGCCGACAGTACCTTGGCCACTGTGACCAACACCTATTTCGTGACCGACTATGGCACACACGCCGTGGGTGCTGAACACGCCACAGCCATTGCCATCAAGCAGTTGGCCGGCAGCAAAGTGCAAGGCGAGGCATTCATCGCACCCGACGCATGGTCGCTGCCCGTGATCACATCGCGCGCCAACGACGAGCAAGCCAAGGCTTATGCCGCAGCCGTGGTGCTGAGCGACGGCGACACCTATGACAAGGTGACTTGCCCGTTTAAGGTGGGCATTCCTGCCGGCGTGACTTGGACATCGTCGGTTGCCGGAACCACTTTCAACGGCAACGACGCACTGCTGCCCACAGGATACAACGGCGAGGTGACACTCACAGCCACCTGCGGCAACGCAAGCCACAAAGTGGTGATTAACGTGGCCAACTTCACCGGCGTTGACGGCATCACCGCTGCCGACGGTGTGGTGGCCACCGACTACTACGACATCAAGGGATGCCAAGTGGCCACACCAGCCGCAGCAGGCATCTACATTGCCGTTGAACGGCACGCAAGCGGCATGGTAACCACCAGAAAAGTGGTGATTAGATAACGTCAAAATCACCGACCCCTAGAGAGAGAGGGCGTGCCAAAACTGACACGCCCTCTCTTTATTTTCCGAACGCCCTTACTCGGGCTATGTAATTCCCGCTATTAGGGCTTCCCGTCAGAGATAGTGCTCATGCCGGGCATACTTCCAAAATGAGCCGGCCACTTTCACAAGCGGCCGGCTCATTATATTTTACAGTGTGTGTCGTGTACGGAGACTCGCGTCTATGTACAAAACATATTAAAAAATTGTTATTGAGATGTGTAAATTGTAATTGTCAATTCTTTATTATGCGCTGGCTGTGGCTGCCGCTGGTGACTATGTAGCATCCAGGAGCAAGGCCGTCGACACTAATGGTGCGCACGCTCTCGCCGTTGCCCGCAAGACTCATCACCACGGCACCGGTCAGACTTCTCACCAGCACTGCCCCATCGCAGCCGCTAACGGTGATTTGGCCTCGGGTAACTGAGGGAGCCACGCTGAAACTGCCGCCATTGTCGCTGGTCACGCCATTCAGTGCTGTCGGGGTGCTGGTGTCGTAAGTGACAGGCACGGTAGATTCGGCCACATAATATTTGCCGCTATCATCTTGGCAATAGAGGCGCACGATGTATTTCACCTCGAGCGGGTTGCTGGCTGTGGGTGTCTTGGCCCCGAACACGTCGGTAATAGTCAATTCACTGGCTTGTGCCGCACCACTCAATGTGTAGAAATTATTCTTCTCCTGTGCCGTGCTCTCGAAGCCGTCGAACCACGGCGTGAGCGGTTCTTTGCGCGACGCGTACACGTCAGTTTCCTCAACTGCCTTGTCGCCACAGTCACGCCACATGCGGTAGGCCACAATGTCGAGCCCAGTGGGGACACTAGCCTTCACATTGAGGGTGGTCTCGAAGTAGTGCGCACCAAGTTTTTTGCCACTTGCGTCTTGCAGCTCATAGGTGCTCATCAGCTTGCTGTTCTCGGCGGCAGTCACCTTTGCGGCATAGCCGTACTTAATGTCGCAGCCGTAGGTGTTGACCTCATCGTCATCGGCAATCACGCTTATCACCGGCACATACAGACCATATTCATTGAAACCGTAAGTGTTGTCGTTGACCGTGACAGGACTATTGCTGTTGCGGGCCCATTTCATGCCCGAATTAGACAACTCGAAAACCGAAAGCGCGTTTTGGTTATTTTCCTGCACACGGCCAATGGTGGTGGCTTCGCGAATCACGGAATATTGCTTGATTTTCAGGTTTTTCTCAACGCTAAATTGGATTTGTGGCACTTCAGTAAACGTGAGTGAGTGGTCCTTATCGGCCTTGGCTTCTGCTTCAGTCACCGAGTTGGTCATTGAGCTCGTGGTCTTGTAGACTTTTATCTTAGCATCGTTGCTATAGCAAGTGCTACGTCTAGCAGTATACATTACCTTGTAGATATATTGAGCTGATTGCCGGTTTTTGTGGGTTTTGTCTTGGAACTGGTCGCAAATGCTGAAGCCATTGAAGTTGATGTATCCATCGCTCGTAACGCCCCATTTGCCCGTTTTGGCGGGATATTTCGAGTCTATGGCTCCATCTTGCTTCAAATATTCAACAGAGTAGCTTATGCTATCGTCTTTGGCGGTTATCACAACGTTGGCACACGTTCCTGTATGGTCTCCACCCCTGCGGGAGAAATAAAACTTATCGCCCACAACAACATCAACCGCAAGAATTTTATTGCCTATGGCATTATCAATGGTGAGCGTGTTGCGGTATTGGTTTACCTCCATTTCTTGGTTATATTCACTGCGGGTATTGCCCTTAATGGCCAGCTTCACCGCCGGGTCGGAACCGGGAATCTCAACGTCGTCGTCGTTTGACCATGCCAGATTTTTCATAACCGACGACACGCTTGACGATATCGGTCGTGCCGACACCCTGTAGGTGATGATACGGCCTGCGGTCTCGATGGACTCATCGTAGGAGAATGTGGTGGCGGTGCTGTCGGTAAGCGGTATCTCGGTAAGTTTCTCGCTAAGAGAATCACCTTCTACACGGTAGAGGTGGAAAGTCTCTTTTACCACACCCTTGCCAAGCATTTCAGCCAGCGTGGTCGACCAGTTGAGCGTTACGGTATACTTTTCCGAAGTTTTGCTCGGCGCGGCCGATGCCTTTAGCTTAACGGCATACATTGCCATCTTAGGCGCATAGTCAGGATTGTAGTTCACATAGTCGTCTTTTTCGCCCTTTCGGCCATTCCAAGCGGTAAGTCTTTTATCGGGTAGGAAGAACATCAGGCCCGACACCTGGCGGGTTTCTGTTCCTTTTGAACCAGTCATGCAAAAGTAATGCTTATTACTCGACACCGAGGCGCAATCATGAATCACGCTATACACATCGCCGGCAAGCAACTTGCTGTAGAAGTCGGTTAGTTCTGAAGAAGAAGCGGAAAGAGCCACAGGAGCAAACTCCTCAAACATACCCCAAAAAGGAGCACGCACGCGGCGTCTATTCGATCCATCTTCATAGCGCCGGGCACGGCCTTTAGAGAGCAGGTAAAACCGGTTTAGTTCCAAACTGTCAGGCAACATATAGAGCACACCAGGATTATTGCCAGTGATAATCACCCTGTCATATAGCAATTTCACCGACTTAAAAGCCTTGCCCACATAAGTGCGTATCTTATCCCACGTGTTGCATTGTCTGTCGACTGAAACATCCTGTCCGTCCCAAGAATCTTTCATTTGCACTAAAAAGGTGGTATAGCCTTCGGTGGTGGGTGTGGCAGCCTTCTCGATTCCCCATTCGGGGATACTGTCATACAGCACATCACCCTCGCGAGTGGTGCCATTGGACTTGTAGCCGCATTTTTTAATGCCTGGGACAGATTTGTTGGTATAGGTGTTCTTCAACAACGCCATCATATGGTTAGGGTTGGTGGCGTTAGCAGTGTATGAGCTCTTTTTCTCTTCTCCCGCATCGGTTTTCCACGAAAATCGGTTCAAACTGAGACAACCGTCGTGGTCAAGAGTGCCATTACTCTGTGCTGCTGCGTGTGGGCTGCAAAATGCGACAAGCCCTACAAGCAACAAGTAAATTAATTGTTTCATA
>CAVIEK010000018.1:24207-26171 GCA_963641805.1 Bacteroides fragilis | reverse complement strand
AAGCTCCAGCAATAGTAACTCACGCAGTTTGTTATTAAGCTAAATAACTTAAGCCTCCGGAAAATTCTGTTGGCTTTTTTATTGTTATAGAGTCGTGGTATAATCTAATCTTACGAAAAATTGCTACATTTGTAATGTATAAATGCGCATGTGATGTGCTTTTGCCTTTTTTGAAAATTTTTTGATTATGATGAATGACAGATGCAATAAGTGCGGTTGCGAGATTCAGCCAGGTGACCGCTTTTGTCCCCATTGCGGAGCTCCTGTGCCCCATGTGCCGCAAGAAGCCGTCAAGCCACAGTTCCATCAGTCGGCTATGCCTCCCGAGCCGGCATCGCCTAAGGGCGGCATCAACTGGAAAATAGTCGTAGTTGTAGCAATTTCGGTGATTGCGGTGGGATCGGTTTGCTTTTATATGGTGACTAAGAGCAACAGCGAGCAACGCCAGTGGGAGCTTTGCGAGCAATCGGCCGATGTGGCCGATTTCGAGACTTATATCAATGATTTTCCCGACGGCGAGCACATTGCCGATGTGAAGACAATGTATAAGAATCTGAAAGCCGACAATGAGTTGTGGGAGCAGACCGTCAAAGCAAACAATGCGGCAGCGTTCCGCACCTATGTCAGCTCATTTCCGCAAGGCGCCCATGTGCAAGATGCCAAGCAAATGCTCGACGATGCTGTGTGGAACGATGCCTTTAGCCGCAATTCGGCCGACTTGTATTTGGCCTATATGCAAGAGTTCCCCACCGGAAAGCATTATCAAGATGCCCAAAGCGCCTATAATAAAATCCAGTCTACTGTGATGACTGCTCAGGATCAGGACAATGTGCGTTCGGCCGTCGAGCAATTCCTTTCAGGTATAGAGGCCTTTGATGCTCAGGCAATGGCCGATGCTTGCACACAGCCCGTCACTTTCATGGGGCGCCGGTCAAGTGTCGCCGATTTGCGTAAGTATATAGACACCTATCGTAATTCCGACATTCACACGATAGAGTTTTCGGGACTTAATCTGCAAGTGCAAAAGTCGGCCGACACAGCAGGTGTTCCGCAATTCAAGGCCACATTCACCGTCGACCGCCGATTCCAGCGTGACGATGTGGAGAAGGGCACTCTCTCAACCCTGCGAGGGACGGCCGTGCTCAACAGCAGCTATAGTATCAGCGCAATCAGTTTCGACAAAACGGCAGAATATTGATGCCTGGCGTGAAACCAGGGGGCCGCATCGTGTGACGTGGGCCTCGGCAAGTGCCAAATTACGGTTCAGTTAACTTTTTATAATTAACCGCTGTTTCATATTCCAATTGACGAAATTTCGCTAACTTTACATGAAATATGCGAAGAAATGATTATTTTCGCACGAAATTGTTAAACCAGACGGCAAATTAACTGTCTGAATGTAAAAATTAAGGATTAAAGTAACGGAAATGGCAATAAAAATCACGGGTGAGGGCATATTAAAGGCGTTGCGCCTCTTCTTTGGCTCATTCATGGTAATCGTGTATTTGGGAATGGCGGTTCTCTTCTCAGTCAACTTTTTTCATTTCGACAACACTCCGTTATGGACTATGGCCCGATGGATATTTGCCTTTATCTTGGGCGTCTATGGCATCTACCGTGGATACCGTCACATAAAGGGCGTAGATTATTACCGCTTTGGACGCAAGTCTTGACCTGCAGCGGCAGAGTAAGGCAATGCGATAATTTGAGTAATCACTTGTATGTCGAACGTTTTTTTTCAATATTGAAGATGCATAAGATTTATCACAAAATATTATCGGTTGTGGCAGTCGCCACACTTGTGGGAGCCACCTCATGCAACAACAAGAAAGCTACCAACACCAGCACTTCGGGGGTGGCAAAGATCTATTGCGATGAATCGTTCCAAAACGTGATGGATCAGGAGGTGCAGGTGTTTGAATATAACTACCGCAATGCCAGCCTGTTGCCTGTCTATATGAGCG
>CAVIEK010000018.1:6405-24197 GCA_963641805.1 Bacteroides fragilis | reverse complement strand
ATATGAGCGAGAGTGCTGCGCTTGATTCACTCCTCCACAAGAAGGTGGACCTGATTATCACGTCGCGCGACTTGACCGACAAGCAGCGAGAGATACTGAAAAACCAGGGCCGTGCCTACCGCTCGCGTAAGATAGCCGTCGATGGTGTCGCAATAATTGTGAATAAGGCTAATGACATCGATGAGCTGTCGCTCGACGACTTGAAAGACATCTTCACCGGCAAGGTCACAAAATGGGGAAAGGTATCGCCGTCGAAGACATTGAAAAATGAGGATATAAAAATAGTGTTCGACGGTAATGGCTCAGGCATCCTTCACTACATGAAGGCAAAGTTTGCCGGAGGCAAGGACTTCACGGTTCAATACTACGCCCAAAAGAGCACCGACGACGTGTTTAAGGCAGTTCAGAGCTATAAGAACGCAATTGGTTTCATCGGCGTCAGTTGGATAACGGCCGACATGAAATCGAATGAGCAGACCCTAAGCAAGAAGATTGACGACCTGAATAAGGACAATGAGGTCACCGCAATAGATTTTACCGATAAGATAAAGGTGATGCCCGTAAGGGGTGACGACCAAGTGAAAGGTGTGAAACCGTATCAGGCCTACCTCAACGACGGCTCCTATCCACTATTCCGTGTGATTTGGGCCATCGATGCGGCTGCCGGAGGCACCCTCGACCACGGCTTCTATAGCTTCCTTACCGGAGTCATCGGCCAGAAAATCATACTCCACACCGGTGTGCTTCCTGCCGCTGAGCCAGTGCGGGTGGTCGAAGCCGTGAAATAAGGAAACAGACCAATTCAGAAAATAAAAAATAACTAACACATTTAAATTTATAGAAATGAACATCAAGGTTTTATTGGCTTCCGCAATTCTCATGGGAGCTTCCGCCACTAGCTTTGCACAAGGCTATAAGGACGGTATAGAGTTTTATAAGATCGGGCAGCTCGACAATGCCAAGGAATTGCTCGACCGCAATCTTGACAACGCATCGACCGACAAGAGCGTGGCTTATTACTACCTCGGTCAGGTGGCTTTCGAGAAAGGAAACTATTCAGAGGCCAAATCATATTACGACAAAGGCGTGACAGCTAACGCAGGCAATGCCTACAACTATGTGGGTAAGGCTGCTGTGGCCTTGAAAAACGGCAACCAGTCGGAGGCAGAAGGCCTTTTCAAAGAAGCACGCAAATGCTCGAAAAAGGATGCCAAGATCGAAACTGCAATTGCCCGTGCTTATTATGAGGCCGACACAGTGAAGTATGCCAAAGACATTGAGAAGTGCATTAAAAACGCCCGCAAATATAACGCAAAGGATCCCGACTCTTATATATATGAGGGTGATACCGAGGCAGCCCGCAAAAACTGGGGTGACGCGGCAGGCCAGTATGAGCTTGCTCTCACCTATGACCCCGACAATATCGAGGCTTACGTGAAGTTTGCCAATACATACTTCAATGTGAACCCCAAAATGGCAATCGAGAAACTTGAGGAACTCCTCAAAAAGCAACCTAACTCAGCCCTCGTTCAGCGTCAGCTTGCCGAGAAGTATTACAGCGACAACTTGGGAGCAAAGGCTGCGGCACAATATGGCGAGTATATCAAGAATCCCAATCACTTCACGCAAGACGAACTTCGCTATGCACAGCTGCTTTTCGGCGCTGGCCGCTACAATGAGTGCCTCGATGTGGTATCACGTCTTGGCGCACAGACTGGAGCAAGCGACAACCAGGAATTCTTCTCAAAGCGCCTGAAACTCTATAGCCTGGTGGCACTTCAGTGCTGGGATCAGGCCGTTGTGACAGGTAAGGAATTCTTTGCCTCTAAGGTTACTGCATCCAATCCTTTCCAGGCCAACGACTATATCAACTATGCCAAGGCCCTCCAGCAGAACGGAAACTCGGCAGAGGCTGTTGTCGCCTATGACACTGCCCTCAAGCTCGACCCCAAGAACACCGACCTCATGCGTGGCCTGGCCGACTCTTATGCCGACGTGAAGGATTTTGACAATGCCATAAAGTACCAGAGCATGCTTGTGGAGAGCGGTGCCGGCACTGCCAACGACACTTTCTATCTCTCACTGTACTATTTCAACAAGGCCCTTACCGTCACCGAGAAAGGCCAGAAAGACGTGGCTATGGCCACAAGCAAGAAATATCTTGATGAAGTCGACGCAAAGGTGCCTGGCAATGTGCAAATCGTGAACCAGAAACTTCGTGTGGCCAAATATTACGACCCCGAGACTAAGAACGGTGCCGCAGTCGACGCTTGCAACGAGCTGATTAATATCCTAGATGCAAAGGCCGACAAGAGTAGCTATGATCGTTACTACGTGAGTGCCTACAACTACCTCGCCAACTACTATATGAACAAGGGTGAGAAAGAAACTGCAAAGGGATATTACCAGAAGTGGCTCGACCATGACTCAGGCAATGAGGCTCTCGCAAAATACATCAATGGTCTGAAGTAAAAAAACATCGGCACTTGGGCTGCTGCCATTTGTGGCAGCTGTGCCTTAACGGGAAAGACATACCTGTCAGCTGTGGAAGGTGAGCAAAATCACTTCCACAGCTGTTTTTTTTGTGCCTATCCGGCGACAGTGGGCTGGGAGTCGTGAAAAATAAGTAAATTTGTAACTTAAAGTCTTTATGGCACACCCATTAATTTTCTGTTAAATCATGTACGACTACATATCCGGACAAATAGCAGAGCTTAATCCTGCCTTCGTTGTCATTGACAACCAAGGTATAGGCTACATGCTCAACATATCGCTTACCACCTACAACGCGTTGCTGCAGAAAGGTAATGGCGAAGTGGCAAAACTGTATTCCTATGAGGCTATCCGCGAAGATGCCCATTTGCTTTATGGATTCGTCACACGGCGAGAGCGCGACTTGTTCCTGTTGCTCATAAGCGTGTCGGGGGTGGGACCAAACACAGCGCGGGTGATTTTGTCGTCACTCACGCCGCAAGAGCTCGAATTGACCATCTCGGGTGAGAACGTGACCATGCTCAAGGCCGTGAAGGGCATAGGGGCAAAAACTGCCCAGCGTATAATTGTTGACCTAAAGGATAAAATAAAACCTACTGATATTGCGTTTATAGATAATAAGGGAATGGCCTCGGGCGAAGTTTACGACGAAGCGCTCGCAGCATTGCTTATGCTCGGTTTCTCACGGCAACAGTCGCAGAAGGCTCTCAAGAAACTTTTCACGACTGAGCCTTCGATCACTGCCGAGGATGCCATTAAAAAGGCTCTGAAGATGATGTGAAGCCTGGCCATGTTCCCCGCTTTCATGAATGTCGCGGAATCAGCCATGATTGGCTGTTCTGTAGCATTTGTTATCTATAAACTCAATCGGTTAACGATATTTGATGTTGAAACAAGTTACAAAAAACTCCATATTGCTTGTTGTGGCGCTGGCCGGCTTGATACTTTTCTCGGCCTCCAATGCTACTGCAATAGCACAATATTTCCAGTCGCAACTCACTCCGCCGCCACCGCCTCCAGTTACTGATACCGCCAAGGCTGCTACTGGTAAGCGTCAGGCCGACTCAATCGACTTGCGGTTTAAGGTGCGGCCCACTGTGCCGCTGACTTACGACGATTTGAAGCAAGGCGAATATGCAGCCGACCTGAAGTCGCCGTCAAATATCACTACCACAGCAGAATACGACTACGAGACCGGGTGCTATGTGATTCACACCAAGGTGGGCGACAACGACATAGTCACGCCGTTCCTCCTCTCGCCTGCCGAATACAACGATATGGCTCTGCGCGAATCCATGATCGCTTATTACCGTGAGAAGAATGCCGAGACAGCCGAGGCAAAGAAAAAGGACCCCTTCAACTTTCTCGACATGAAATTCGGCCTCGGTCCTCTAGAGTCGATATTTGGCCCGGGCGGAGTGCAGCTCAAGACGCAGGGATCGGTGCAAATCAACATGGGCGTTAAGAGCAACAAGACCGACAATCCGGCTCTCTCGGTGGCAGCCCGGCGCAAAACCTACTTTAGCTTCGACCAGAAAATCCAGGCCACGATAGCGGCCTCGGTGGGCGACAAGATGAAGTTCAACATGACTTACAACACCGACGCCACTTTCGACTTCGACACAAAGAACCTGAAATTGGCTTATGAGGGGAAAGAAGACGAAATCATCAAAAGCATCGAGGCAGGCAATGTGAGCATGACTACCGGGTCGTCGCTCATCAAGGGTAGTGCCGCGCTTTTCGGCTTGAAGGCAAAGCTGCAGTTCGGCAAACTGACAGCTACGGCACTGGTGTCGCAACAAAACTCTGAGTCGCAGACGGTAAGCACCAAAGGCGGCTCTCAGACAACGTCGTTCTATGTCACTGCCGACAAATATGACCAGAATCGCCACTTCTTCCTGTCGCACTTTTTCCGCGACAACTACGACCAGTGGACCTCTAAACTGCCTCTAGTGTCATCAGGCATCAACATCACGCGCATCGAGGTGTGGGTCACCAATAAGCGCGGAAATTTTGACCAGTCGCGCAACATTATGGCGTTTATGGATGTGGCCGAGAACAAAAACATTGCCAACTCTCACTGGATTGGTGATCCCATTGCCGACAACCCGTCAAACTCATCCAACAACCTCTTGACAGAAATCAAGGAGTCGTATCCCGACGCACGCTATATCAGTCAAGCAAGCACTGCTTTGTCGCCGCTTCAAAGCTATGGCATAGAGGGCGGCCGCGATTATGAGAAGGTGGAGAGTGCCCGACTGCTGTCGTCGTCGGAATACACACTCAACACATCCCTTGGATACCTGTCGCTCAAGTCGTCGCTTAATGCCGACGAGGTGCTGGCTGTTGCCTATCAATACACTTACAAGGGCAAGACTTATCAAGTGGGCGAGTTCTCAGGCGACGTGGCCGCCACCGACCAGTCGTTGTATGTGAAAATGCTTAAAGGAACCACCGCGTCACCGCGCCTCCCCATGTGGAAACTGATGATGAAGAATGTGTATTCGCTCGGTGCTTACCAAATACAGAAAAACAACTTCAAGCTCAATATCAAGTACCTGAGCGACACAAGCGGTACTGAGCTCAACTATATCTCGGCGGGTAACATCGCAGGCAAGCCCCTGTTGCAAGTTATGAACCTTGACCGCCTGGATGCCAACAACCAGTCGAACAGTGACGGCCGTTTTGACTACATCGACGGCTATACGGTCAACTCTTCGACCGGACGAATCATTTTTCCCGTTGTGGAGCCTTTCGGCTCGCACCTGAAGAAGCAGATAGGGAATGACGCCGTGGCCGCCAATTACGTCTATCAGGAACTTTACGACTCCACACTCACCGTAGCAAGGCAGTATCAAGACAAGAACAAATTTGTGCTTGTGGGTGAGTATCAGGCATCGTCGGGCAATGTGATACGGCTCAACGCCATGAATGTGCCACGCGGGTCAGTCGTCGTTACGGCTGGTGGTGTCACACTTACCGAAAACAGTGACTATACCGTCGACTACAGCATGGGTACCGTCACCATCACCAACCAGAGCATCATCGATGCCGGAACGAGCATCAGCGTCTCGCTCGAGAACCAGTCTACCTACAGCACCCAACGCAAGACGTTGCTCGGCCTCGACCTCGACTATGCATTCAACAAGAACTTCCACATAGGCGCAACTGTGATGCACTACGGTGAGAAGGCTTTGACCGAGAAGGTGGCAATTGGCGACGAGCTGGTCAACAACACCATTTGGGGAACCAACATTTCCTACAACACCAACTTTATGTGGCTCACCAATCTGCTGAACAAGATTCCCACAGTGAATGCCACAACGCCATCATCGCTCAGTTTTAAGGGAGAATTCGCCCAGCTCATTCCGCACAAGTCCCGCACAGGCTCCAATGAGGGAAGCTCATATATCGACGATTTCGAGTCAACGCAGTCGGGTATTGACCTGCGTTCTCCTTATTCATGGTTTCTTGCCTCAACCCCATATGACGCAAGCGCCAACGCTCTCTTCCCCGAGGCTGCCCTGTCAAACGACATCTCCTATGGCAAAAATCGTGCGCGTCTAGCTTGGTACTATATCGACCGCATGTTCACGCAGCGCAACTCATCGTATGTCCCCGGCTATATTAAAAACGACCTCGACCAACTCTCGAACCCTTACGTGCGTGAGGTTCCATATAGCGAGGTGTTCCCCGGACGTGAGCTCAATTATGGTGAGTCGTCGACAATACAGACGCTCAATCTGTCGTTCTACCCCAAGGAACGTGGTCCATATAACCTCGATGCCTCCAACATCGACCAGAACGGCAACCTCCTGAATCCTGAAAAGCGGTGGGGTGGCATGATGCGTAGGCTCGATAACACCAATTTCGAGCAGTCAAACATCGAGTATATCCAATTCTGGATGATGGACCCGTTCCTTGATCCCGATCTGAACAACACGGAGGGCGGCGACCTCTACTTCAACCTTGGCGAGGTGAGCGAGGACATCCTCAAAGACGGTCTCAAATCTTATGAGAACGGTTTGCCCATCAACGGCGACACCACATATATTAAAAAGACGGTTTGGGGCAAAGTGTCGACTCAGACCTCATTGTCCTATGCGTTTGACAACACTTCGGGAGCGCGTGTGAAGCAGGATGTGGGTCTCAATGGACTAAGCACTGAGGAAGAGAAGACATATCCCACTTACGCTGAGTTCTTGCAAAACCTGCGTCGGGTGTTGCCGTCGTCAACTGTCGAGGCCATGGAGCAAGACCAGTTCTCTCCGTTCAACGACCCCTCGGGCGACCGCTATCATTTTTACCGCGGCTATGATTTTGATGAGCAAAAACTGTCGATTCTAGAGCGATACAAGCACTATAATGGCACTAATGGCAACTCCCTTTCGGCTGAGGATGCCTCCGACAAGCTATACCAGTCGTCGCGAAGTGTGCCTGATGTCGAGGACATCAACCAAGACAACACTCTCAATGAGTATGAGCGTTACTTCCAGTACCGGGTGTCGATACGCCCGACTGATCTTGTCGTTGGGCAAAACTACATCATCGACAAGAAGACAACTAAGGTCACCACGCGCAACGGCAAGGAGCAGGAAGTCACATGGTATCAGTTCAACATACCACTTCGCGAATATGAGAAGAAGGTTGGCTCAATCACCGATTTCTCAACCATACGCTTCATGCGCATGTTTATGACTGGCTTCAAGGAGACCACACACTTGCGTTTTGCCACTCTTGAGCTTGTGCGAGGCGAGTGGCGCAACTATGACTACAATCTGAATCTGCGAGGAGATTCTCCAGCTAACGGAAGCATCAATATCACTTCGGTCAACATCGAAGAGAACTCAGGCCGTGAGCCGGTTAACTATGTGCTGCCTCCAGGAGTCTCGCGTGTTGTCGACTCGGGTCAATCGCAAATCACCCAGCTCAACGAGCAGTCGATGCAGATGAAAGTTGAGGGTCTCCAACCCGGCGATGCCCGTGGCGTGTACCGGAACACCAGTCTTGATTTGCGCACCTACAAGCGCCTTCAGATGTTTATCCACAACGAGGCATTTGTCGACAACACATCCAATTTGCAGAATGGTGATGTGTCGGTATTCGTGCGTCTCGGTTCGGATGTGAAAAACAACTATTACGAGTATGAGATTCCACTTACCGTCACACCGGCCGGCAAGTACAGCAACAACAGCACCAGCGACCGTTACAAGGTGTGGCCTGAGGAAAACATGCTCGATTGCTCTCTCGATGTGTTCACCTCGGTCAAGAAAAATCGCAATGCACAGAAGATGGCCGGCGAACCCGGCGTGGGCTATAATACCCGCTTCACCGAGCAGGATCCGTCGCACCCCAACGACCGCGTGACCGTTATGGGTAACCCGTCGCTTAGCGATGTGAGGGTGATGATGATTGGTGTGCGCAACAATGCCAGCACCACCAAAGACTTTGTGGTGTGGACCGATGAGCTGCGTGTCACTGACTTTGACCAGCAAGGCGGTTGGGCGGCTAAGGCCAGTCTCAACCTCAACATGAGCGATATAGCCACTGTGAATGTGGGCATGCACAAGGAAACTGTGGGCTTCGGGTCGGTTGACCAAAGCCTCAATGAGCGCCGCAACGATGCCTACGACCAATATAACGTGGCAGTCCAGGTCGATATGGGTCGTTTCCTCCCCGAGAAAGTGAAGCTCAAGGCTCCCGTCTATTACTCTTACAGCAAGGAAAAGACCACTCCCAAATATAACCCGCTTGACCAAGACGTGCTCCTTAAGGATGCCGTTGATGCTTGCAGCACCAAGGAACAACGCGACTCAATCAACGATTATGCCATCACCAATCGCACGGTGAGCAGTTTCAGCCTTTCGGGCTTGAAATTCGATGTGAAGAGCAAGAACCCGATGCCTTGGGACCCCGCCAACTTCACCGTCAGCTACTCGTTTAACAAGCAGCACACGTCCGATCCCGACAACGTCTATGAGAACACCAACGACTACCGCGGCAGCTTCCAGTACAGCTGGACTCCGTATTCCAAGCCGTTCACACCATTCAAGAAGTTCATCAACAGCAAGAACAAGCACATGAAGTTCTTCCGTGAATGGGAATTTCACTGGCTGCCCTCTAACATTGCGTTCAATACCAACATCTCGCGATACTATTACGAGCAGCAGACGCGCAATTCAAGCGACGTCGATGTGAAACTGCCAGTGTCAGTGAGCAAAAATTTCCTGTGGGACCGTCAGTTCTCGCTGTCGTGGAACTTCACCAAGTCGTTTAATGTAACTTTCAACAGCAACACCACGGCGCACATTGAGGAACCGATCGGGCAGGTCAACAAGAAACTCTTCCCCGACCGTTACCGCGACTGGCGCGACACCGTGTGGCGAAGCATCAAGGACCTGGGCACGCCGTGGAGCTACAACCAGACGTTCAATGCCACCTACAAAGCCCCGTTCAGCTCCATCACCGCCCTTAACTTCATTTCGGCAAATGCCACCTACAACGCCACTTATAACTGGGATAGAGGCACAGTTGTCGATGGGGTCTCGTCGGGTAACACGGTGGCCAATCAAGCATCGTTCAACACCGATGGGCGTATCAATATGGAGCAACTATACAATAAGATTCCATATTTGCGCGATGTCAACAAGCGTTTCTCAAACAGCGGCAGGGTTCAGCAGCGCATGACTCGCATCAAGAAGTTCAACCGCACCTACAAGCTTAGCCCCGACACGACGCTTGTCATCAAGCACAACCTGAATGTGAAGAATGTGAAGGTGGTTGCGACCACCACCGACGGCAAGCGATTCCCCGTGACGTTTAAGATAAAAGACAACAACAATCTCGAGATACTCACGCGCAGTGACAAGAACGTGAAATTTGAAATCACCGAGGTTGTGAAGGACAACAAGAATTTCTGGACCGAGGCGGCTCAATATGCGACCCGCTTTGCCATGATGGTGCGCAACGTCAGTGTGCGCTGGCGTTACACGCGCTCGCTGTCGCTCCCGCAGTTCATCCCCGACATTGGCGACATCTTCGGGCAGACCACACACTATGATGTGATGGCTCCCGGACTTGACTTCGCTTTCGGCTTTACCGATGACTCCTACATCAAGAAGGCGAAAGACCGTGGATGGCTGCTTAACGACGAGTCAATGACTTCGCCGGCATTGTTCTCGAAGACCAATGAATTCCATGCCGAGGTTCAGCTTGAACCCATACGTGGACTTAAAATCACGTTGACCGGCAACCGTACCGACAACCGCACCAATCAAGTGCAGTTTATGTACGACGACATGAACACCATTTACTCGGGCAGCTATACCAAGACGCATATTGCGTTGGCTACCGCTTTACGCAGTGTTAGCAGCAGCAACGGCTACCACAGCGACGCTTTCGACAAGTTCCTTGCCAACATACCGGTGGTTGCAGCGCGCTTGCAGCAGCGGTATGAAGGAATGATTTATCCCTCGACGGGATTCCTGTCGGGTACAGTGTATGCAGGCAAGACATTTGATGCAGCCAATGGAGGGGTCAACGCCATGAGCAGCGACGTGATGATACCGGCTTTCCTCGCAGCCTATTCGGGCAAGAGTGCAAGCAAGGTTACTCTCAATCCGTTCCCGGGCATCAGTCAGATACTTCCTAACTGGCGTATGACCTACGACGGCTTGATGAAGATACCGTTCTTCACCAAATACTTCAAGAGTTTCACGCTCACCCATGCCTACCAGTGCACCTATTCGGTAGGGTCGTTCTCCTCATTCAGCGATTGGGTGACAATCGGCCAGGGTCTTGGGTTCACGCAAGATGCCTTGACAAACAACCCAATTCCGTCATCGCCTTACAACATAACAACTGTCACGCTCACTGAGAAGTTCGCTCCGCTTTTGGGCTTCAATGCCACGATGAAAAACAATCTCACCTTTAATGCTGAGTACCGCGATAGCCGCACTCTCTCGCTCAACGTGTCGGTGGGACAGCTCGTTGAGGGTATTTCGAGGTCGTTTGTCGTGGGTGCAGGGTATAAGATTGCCAATTTCAACACAATTCTCAAGCTCAAGCGCAAGCAGCAAGGAGTAAGCAACGACCTCACTCTTAATTTCGATTTCTCATATACCAACAATACAGCTCTAATCCGCAAGATTGATGTTAACACCACACAAGCAACAAGCGGTACGCGCACCCTCGGCATCAACTTCACGGCTAACTATGTGATGAGCAAGCGCGTGACTTTAGGTGCCTATTTCGACCATCAGGTCAATACGCCTCTTGTGTCATCGAGTGCCTATCCCACCACCAACAGCAACTACGGTCTTTCGGTCAACGTCTCGCTCGCCAAGTAAAAGGCATGAGCCACTAATATAAAGCGGCATCCCCCAAAATGCGGGGGATGCCGTTATTCATTTTGCATTGTTGCCATATTGTCTCCAAGCGATGTGCTTGTCCGTGGCTTGGCTGTTACCCGATGTTTAACCTTGTCCACAACCATCGGGGCAACATCTGCCACAAGGCCACCAGCCAACGGTAGCGCCAGTCGATTATGCACACGCTTCGTCCGTTCTCAATAGCGCTCACTATGCGGTGTGCCACATAGTCAGGGCGCATTTGGAGCGGATAGTTGGAGCCGGCAATAAGGTCGGTTCTCACAAATCCAGGCCGAATATCGGTAATGCCGATGCGCAGGTGTCGCATTCTTGCCAGTTGAGTCAGGCTTTCAAGGTAGTGTGTCTGAAACCTCTTGGTTGCCGAATAAGCCGGAGCCGCACCCAGGCCCTTTGTCCCGGCAATGGATGTGATGCAGGCAATACGGTATCCATCGGCCTTGCTTTGTTGTTGCCGCGACATCCAGTTAAAAGCCGCATCGATCATGCGCACGAAGCCTGTCCCATTGGTCTCAACAGTGAGTAGCTCCTTCTCGGAATCGAGCTCACAGTTCTGCCAGCCTATGCCCGAGCAGTGCATATAAAGGTCAATACCTCCCATTTGGTCAATCAACTCGCCAAGCCGCGTTGGGGCATCTGGGTGCGTCACGTCAATACTGGCGTGGCACACAATACCGTCCACCGAGTCCTCCAATGCCTGTAGCCTTTCGGCTCTTCTTCCGGCAATACCCACCGTCCATCCTTTCTCAGCAAGGTGTTTTGCTGTTTCCATACCGATGCCTGATGTGGCTCCCATCACTATAGCTCTTTTTTTCATATTCTTTGAATCATTGGTTTCATAACCGCCGCAAAAATACTAATAATTCCCGATATGCGAGTATTGGTCTTCACTTGGATGTCTTACCAAATCACACAATGTCGCCGTGTGGATTTTGTTTGATTTTAGATGCCATTTTTTACTGTTTTTAGGAGTGGTTTTTGTAAATTTGTGTGCCGTTGGAAACTCTATCAAGCTCGGAAGCGTGGCACTGGGCATGGTGGCGCTTCCGTAACGGCGGAGTATGCCTCTTAACTACATTAACCATAATGCCGCGTAACTAAAGTAAAAAAGAATGAATAAACTGATTATGTCAATCGCATTGTCGCTTGCCGCCTTTTCTCCGGTGCTTGCGCAACAGAGCCTGCCGGCTTATCTCGACAACACAAAACCTGTGGAGCAACGAATCGACGATGCTATTTCTCGAATGACCCTTAGAGAGAAAATCGGGTTGATTCACGCTCAGAGCAAATTTTCATCGGCCGGAGTTCCCCATTTGGGCATCCCTGAGTTTTGGACTGATGACGGCCCTCACGGACTGCGCCCCGATGTGCTTTGGGACAAATGGGTACAGGCAGGCCAGACTAACGATTCTTGTGTGGCTTTCCCGGCACTCACGTGTCTGGCTGCCTCTTGGAACCCGCAGATTGCGCGCCTTTACGGCGATGTGTTGGGCGAGGAGGCGCGGTACCGTGGCAAGGATATGATTCTTGGCCCGGGCGTGAACATCTACCGCACTCCTCTCAATGGCCGCAATTTTGAATACATGGGTGAGGATCCGTTTCTTAGCTCGGTCATGGTGGTTCCTTATATTCAAGGTGTTCAGTCGAAGGGTGTGTCGGCGTGTGTAAAGCATTATTGCCTAAACAACGATGAGTCAAACCGGCACGTGGTGAATGTGAAGGTGAGCGACCGTGCCCTTCACGAGATTTACCTGCCTGCATTCAAGGCTGCCGTGGAAAAAGGCAAAACTTGGGCTATTATGGGGTCATATAACCTCTACAATAACCAGCATAATTGTCACAACGAGCTGCTGCTCAACAAAATTTTAAAGACTGATTGGGCTTTTGATGGTGTGGTGGTGAGTGATTGGGGTGGCACCCATGACACTGATCAAGCCGTTAAGTATGGCCTCGATATGGAATTTGGCACTTGGACCGATGGACTTACCAAGGGTGAGACGAATGCCTACGACAACTACTATCTCGCCAAACCATTCATCAAGGGCATTCAGGATGGCACTTACCCCGTATCGTATCTCGACGAGAAGGTGCGTCGTGTGCTCCGCCTGTTCTACCGCACCTCGATGAGCCAGAATCGCGCACAAGGCTACATGTGTTCTGAGGAGCACTATGAGGCCGCCAAAAAAATCGCCGAAGAAGGAATCGTGCTGTTGCAAAACAAGAACGGCGTCCTGCCCATCAATACAGCCACGGCCAAACGGGTGCTCGTGGTGGGAGAGAACGCTATCAAGATGCTTACCGTGGGTGGTGGTAGCTCGTCGCTTAAGGCACAAAAGGAGATTTCTCCGCTCGACGGACTTAGAGCGCGTCTTGCAAAACAAGGAATTGCAGTAGATTATGCCCGGGGGTATGTAGGCGACACTACCGGCTCACATGCCGGTGTGACAACTGGCCAGGACTTGACCGACAGCCGCAGTTTCGAAGAACTTATGGCCGAGGCCGTGGAGAAAGCCAAAGGAGCCGACTATGTGGTGCTCTTCGGTGGCTTGAACAAGAGCAAAAATCAGGATTGTGAGGGACGTGACCGCAAAGCGTATGGACTTCCTTACAATCAAGACAAACTCATTGAGGCTCTTGCTAAGGCCAACAGGAATTTCATCTTTGTCAACATCTCTGGCAATGCTGTGGCAATGCCGTGGACTGCCAAGGTTCCCGCTATTGTACAAGGATGGTATCTCGGTTCTGAGGCTGGCGAGGCTTTGGCCTCAATACTCACTGGTGATGCCAATCCAAGCGGTAAATTACCGTTTTCTTGGACTGCTTCACTCAACGATGTGGGCGCGCATGCCCTCAACACATATCCTGGTATATGGCGCAAGCCCGGAGGAAAAAAGGTGAAGGATAACATCATCGACGAGGAATACAAGGAAGGTGTCTATGTGGGCTACCGCTGGGTAGACAAGCATAACATTCACCCGACTTTCGCCTTTGGGCATGGATTGAGTTACACCACCTTTACCATCACCGACCTGCGTGCCGACAAGCCTTCGATGACCCCAGACGGCAATATCACGTTCACAGTCAATGTGAAAAACACTGGCAAGCGTGCCGGTGCCGAGACCGTGCAGCTCTACATTCACGATGTGCAGTCGAGTGTCGACCGCCCCTACAAGGAACTCAAGGGATTCAGCAAGGTGTATCTGCAGCCTGGCGAAAGCAAAGATGTGACCATAACTATCGACAACTCAGCACTCAGCTTCTACGATGAATCTGCTGGAGCATGGAAGTCTGAGGCTGGAAAATTTGAGGCTCTTGTGGGTAATGCTTCCGACAACCTTAAATTGAAAAAGGCATTTGAGCTTAAATAATCGAATTCAGTTGCAACACCTGCTCAAGTGGTAAGGACTCAGGCAATGAAACATGATAGGGTTACCTGCTGAGACGTTGCCTTATTTGGAATAACAAGCTAGCCGATGCATGCCTAATGGCGCATCGGCTAGCTTCGTTATTGCCGTGTGGCACTGCTGTCGCGTCATTGGTGACAGCTCGCCTTATTTCTTTCCTTTAGCAGTGTAGCTCATGTGCACGCGGTCAACTTTTACCGAACCGTCGGTCTTGCAGGTCACACGCACCAGATAGTCACCAGGATTGGGATTGTTGTTCTCGCTCATTGACTCAAGCGTGAGGTAGTGCACATGGCCAAACGTGCGGTCGTCCCATTTGTGAACGTGGCCGCAGAACATTATGGTGGTGTTCCATTGCTCAAACTTGTTGAACAGATAATACATCTCCTCACGCGGGAATGTGGACGCGAACTGGTTGGAACTCGGTCGGAACAGGTTGGTGTGTGAGAACACAAACGTGTTGCGTATGGGCTTGTCGCTGTTGAGAATTCCTTTTTCGATGAGTGATATTTGCTTCTCGCCTAGTGTGCCGTTGGCCGTGTCGAGGAATATGAAGTGGTCGTATATATCGGTGTTGCCTATCTTAACGGTGAACTCGTAGAACGACGAGTGGAATATCGATGTGTAAAGGGCCCATCCGTTATGGGTGATGTCGTGGTTACCCACTACCGGATAAAACGGGAAATTGAACCTGTCTGACACCAAGTCCTCAATCGTGTAATAGTTCTCGAAGTGGTCCGGTCCGCATGGATAACGTTTGTCATACCAGTACAGGTTCTTCGATACTATGTTGGTGTCGACTTCGAAATATTTGCTGATGTATTTCCATTTGCAATTTTTAAGGGTGCTGTCGAGCGTGATGTAATACTCCGCTTTTGTGTCGGCAATGTCGCCCAAGTGAGCAAAGAGCAGGTCACCATGCTCCAGACCCGAGTCAATCATCTCTTCGATGCGCCCGCCGTCGGTGGTCACATGACTGTCGCTGCCCACCAAGAATGAGTACTCTCCCTCTCCGGGTGCCTGTAGGTCAATAGAGTCGTTAAGATACTTCATATAGTATGCGGCCGACATTTCCACGCGGTCGTTTACTCCTGTGCCGCTCACAAGCACACCCAGAGGGCTCACCTTGTCGCACGATGCCATTGCCGTCAGCATGATAGCAATGGCTGCATATATCGTAAATCTAATCTTTTTCATCGTTATATATATTCTACCACACATATTTGAGTCCCACTTTCATCGATGTCTCGTATCTTGTCGCAAGCTGACTCGTACTGCCTGCTGGGCGCACGTTGAGCTCGCCGAACAGTTTCATCTGCTCGTTGAGTGTGGCGTGCCACCGTATGCCCCAGTTGATGTTCCAATTCTCATAATAGAAATCGTCGTAGTTGCGTATATACAACCCTATGTTCCATGGGTTTGTCCGGTTGCGTATGTTCACACCCATGCCGCAAGTGAGTGTTAGCGGTTCGGAGTAACCGCTCTCAAGCATTGTGTAGCGTATCCACGATTCACCCAGCAGAATGTCGAAGTAGGCCCCTTGAAGCAGGGCCGATACATTTGCCACATACTCGTTAGTGTGGTAATCCGTGTAGCGGTTATACATCAGCTTCCCTGAAAAGAAAATCGATAAATGGCGCAGCGGCAGTGTGTATCTGCCTTTTGCATAGACTCCATACTTGCCTTTACCTATAGGAATCTCAAGCGCCCCCTCGGCACTCCACCGCGGAGTGAAGTGTCGGGTGTAGGACACGGCGGGTCCCAAAAATACGCGGGTGACGATATTTTTGCCGCCTTCAAGGTATCCCGATACCTCATTCTTGTGCACGCCGTCTGCCTTCAGGTCGCCGCTATACACTTGGCCGTGTATAGCGGTTGTCGCCATTATCATCGATAGCGCAACAGTTACAAATTTGTTCATATAATGGATTAATGTTTGATTTGTCGGCAAAATTAATTAAAAAATACTATAATATTCTACCATATTATGGCAAACCAATGCAGAGTCGGTCAGTTTTTAACATTTAATCCTGTTTTATTGCTGTTAAAAACGGTTGCTATGCATGTCTGGCTTTTAACGAATGACATCCGTATAAGCGTTATGCGTTGGATTTTGTGATTTTGGTTTCGCATTTGTTTATACGGTACGTCTATATTATGAGACGGGCTTTGAGTTTTTTGCCTCTTATCGATATGGGCATTGGCGAGTGGTATGCAGATGCGCGTGTCCACATTGTTACCGAACATTTGCTTGATCCGGTGGAATTGCCGTTTATGCTTTGGACGACGTTTATTCTATGCCATATTTTTTAAGAATCTGCTTCACCGGTTCCATTATCGACTCGGCCCACAGTGTGTAGCCATAGTTCGAAGGATGAATGCCGTCGATAGATGCGTTGTGGTCGGCGCTTGTGGCATTCGGGTAGATGTAATACACGTCTTTGTAGCGCTTCGTGGCAATAGCCATCATGCTGTCGGCCACTGCAATGCGGCTGGCTTCGCGCTTCTCATAGTCGACGTCGAAGTTGCGGTGCTCGCGCCTGATGGTGCGCTGGAATATCAGCGGAATGCCAGGGTGGGCTGCCTGCACCTTTTCGATGAAGGGAAAAAGGCGTGATTTTATCTCATCGATACTAGGATTGGAGAATGAGTCGAAAATGAAAGCGTCGACATCTGGAGCCGCGGCAAGCACGTCGGCAAAGTAAGGTTGAAGCTTGCAACGGCCACTGCAACCCAAGCTGAGTAGCTGTAGTCCGGTGAGACGGGCAAGTTGGGCAGGGTAGGGCATGCCGGCTCGTCCGGTCGACGTGCCGTGTGTGAAACTCGATCCGAATATGCCTATGCGGTGGCGCAGGGGGTTGGCTATGGCATTAACACCACATCCGGCATCTACACCCACCTGCATCGACTTTACCTCAGAAAATAGCGGCAAGTAGAGCAGAAATTCCTTTTTCGTCTGGGTCATGTTGCTCACAAGCACAAGCTCGCCCGATTTACCGATCACGCCGTCGCCTGCCCACAACCAAGGCTCGCTGCTCGAGTTGCGGCAATACAGGTCGAAACCTCGCGCCGTGAGCGCCGTGGAATTGTCGGGCACACTTGTCTGTCCGAATTCAGCCCTCACGGCCACCCGGCTTGAGTTTGTGCTGAAAGCCACCGCTATACCGGCCGACATGCGCACCTGAAAATTCTCAAGTTTGGTAAATCCCTTGTATACAGCAGTGTCTACACGGTGGTATGGGTTGCTCGTGTTTGGCATCAGCTTGCCCACCAGTGTGAGATGGCTTGCTTCCGTGTATACAAGTTCGCTATTTTTGGCAAAAGTTCTGCCGGTGACTAATAGCAACGCGATAATAAGAAGGATACGTCTCATTATAATTGTCTTTTAATTTTTGAATTCAATTTGTCAATGTGAAATTACATAGTAATCCGAACACTTGCAAGTCCTTCCCCACATTTCCCTTCATTCACCGCCCAATAGATATGGTTGTTGAGCAAGAGGTCTGAT
>CAVIEK010000018.1:0-6395 GCA_963641805.1 Bacteroides fragilis | reverse complement strand
GGTCTGATTATGACTGCAATAGTAATTTCTAAAAAATCCCGTAATAAATCAATACCAAAGAGAATCTCAGCATACGATTCGAAAACAATAAACACCACAAGTTGTTCCCGTATGATGAAATGATTTTGTTGGCTAAAATATGCTGAAATGCGTATTGACAGAGTAAAGCGTTGACGCTTATGGATATGTGAGTGACGTTTATACGTTGAGGTTTGAAGCAAAATCTAAGCGTGTCAAAATGATGACAATCAGTTCCATCTATCTGTTATTTTAGTCATGCTTGTATTGTCGTTCAGAACAAACGGTGAAAATGCGCGAGGCAATCAGTCGAGCCTCATAAAAACGGTATATCTGTCCTCATGCCGTTGGCGGTTTTTCAGAATGAGAAAAGGGACTGTGCCCGATGTTTTGGGGCATAGTCCCTTTTGTCGGCTGCCTTAAAAGACACCGTTTCGGCCTCGGCGTTTTATGGCTCGCGGCCTTCTACTATGGCTTCGGTGTCGTGAGCGATCATGTATTCTTCGTCGGTGGGAATCACCACCACTTTCACCTTCGACTCTGGCTTGCTGATTATGCCCGATTTGCCGTGTAATGTGGCGTCGTTCACTTCCTTGTCGAACGATACGCCTAAGTAGGTCAGGTTGTTGCATATTACCTCGCGGGTCCCGAACTGGTTCTCGCCCACACCGCCCGTAAACACGATGATGTCCACGCCATTCATCTCGGCAGCATAGGCACCTATATATTTCAGGATGCGCAACTCATACATGTCAAGAGCCAATTGGGCCTTGGGATCGTGTCTCACCTCGGCTCCGTCTACAATCTCACGCATGTCGCTCGACAATTCCGATATGGCCATTACGCCGCTTTTCTTGTTGATGATGTTTAGCATGTCGCTCACGCTGAGCTTGTATTTGTCCATCAGGAACAACAGCGCGCCAGGATCCACATCGCCCGAGCGGGTTCCCATCATCAGCCCTTCGGTGGGGGTGAGACCCATGCTGGTGTCGATACTCTTGCCGTCTTTCACGGCGGTGATGCTGGCTCCGTTGCCTATGTGGCAGCAAATTATCTTTTGGTCCTCATATTTTACGCCCAGATATTCACACACTTTGCGCGACACATAACGGTGGCTCGTTCCGTGAAATCCGTAACGGCGCACGTGGTCGACCGTATAATATTCGTTTGGAATTGGGTAGCGGAATGCCTTAGGCTCCATGGTCTGGTGAAATGCCGTGTCAAATACTGCCACCTGTGGCACTTTGGGCATAATCGACGAAATAGCGTCGATGCCGGCCATGTTCACCGGGTTGTGCAACGGGGCAATGCCGTAGCACTCTTTAATCGTCTCTTTCACCTCTTCGGTGATGAGCATGCTCTTGTTGAACCGCTCTCCGCCGTGCACCACGCGGTGTCCCACGGCATCAATCTCGTCATAGCTGCCTATGCAGCCATACTCCTTGCTGGTGAGGTAGGTCAGAATCGATTCGATAGCACCCTCATGGTCATTGGCACTGAGTTGTATCTGTTTCTTCGAACCGTCTTTGAGTTTCAGTTTGATGAAGCAGTCTGGCAACCCGATTTTTTCCACACCTCCTTCGGCTAGGGTCTTGTTGGCCTTAATCTCAATCAGTTTGTATTTCACGGAACTGCTTCCGCAATTCAGCACTAATATGTTCATTCGTAATATTATTTGTGTTATGTGGTGGTTGTTATTTGGCTTTCTTGGCTATCGCCTGGTTGCATGTGAGCAGAATGGTCTTATACACGTCTTCGGGCGAGCAACCTCGCGACAGATCGTTCACCGGGGCTGCCAGTCCTTGTAGAACCGGGCCTACGGCCGTGGCTCCTGCCAGGCGCTGTACTAGCTTATAGGCAATGTTGCCAACGCCCAGGTCGGGGAACACCAGCACATTGGCCTTACCTGCCACTTTGCTGCCTGGGGCTTTGGTGTCGGCCACGCTTTGCACCAGGGCCGCATCGGCTTGAAGCTCTCCGTCGATGTCAATGTCGGGATTCATTTCCTTGGCAAGCTTGGTGGCTTCTACCACCTTGTCTACATTCTCGTGGCTGGCGCTTCCCTTGGTCGAGAAACTGAGCATAGCCACGTGGGGGTCGATTCCGGCAAGCGACTTGGCTGTCTCGTTGGCCGACACTGCAATCTGGGCAAGCTGGCTTGCGTCGGGGTTGGGTATCACTGCGCAGTCGGCAAACACCATTACTCCGTCTTCTCCGTAGGGCGACCCTTCGGGCAGCAGCATGATGAATGCACCTGAGACGGCACTCACCCCGGGAGCTGTCTTGAGCACCTGGAACGCTGCTCTGAGCACGTTGCCTGTGGTGTTGCGGGCTCCGGCCACTTGGCCGTCGGCCTCTCCGGCCTTGATGAGCAGGCAACCCAGATAAAGCGGATCTTTAACCTTTTTACGGGCGTCTTCCATAGTCACACCTTTGCTTTTGCGCAACTCATAGAATAGTTCGGCATATTTCTCGACTTTGGCCTCATCGTTTGGGTCAACGATTTTTGCCTTGCTTATGTTGCTCAGCTTGAGCTCTGCGGCAACGCTTGAAATCTCATTCCTATCCCCAATCAGAATCACGTCGGCAACGCCGTTTTCTAGGATCTTGTCGGCCGCCTTAAGGGTGCGCGGCTCTGTGCTTTCGGGGAGTATGATGCGTTGCTTGTTGGCAACCGCAATATTTTCCAGTCTCTTGAATAAATCTTTCATTGTTCGACAGTTGTTTTACCTTCTGCAAAATTAGCGCATTTATTCCGAAACTCAAATTTTTTCAACTCAAACTTCCCGGCACACATTATTTACGTTGCTTCGGTTTTTTATCGGTCTTACGTCTGTGCTTATCCTCTTATTGCCGGCGCGCTACGGCTCAGATTCGGACGCATTCTGATGGCCTTTGTGGCAATGTTTTCGGAACTTGCATATTATCATTAGAATTGCTAATTTTGCACGGAAATAATCATATCTTTCACAGTTAAATGCTAAGAGTCAAGAGGCTATACTTATTCATATTGCAAACGTTTCTGCCCCAGTTTATGATGACGTTTTTCATCTGCCTCTTCATTGTGATGATGCAGTTTCTGTGGAAGTATATCGATGAGTTGGTGGGCAAGGGGTTGGCCGTCAATGTGATAGGGGAATTGTTTTTCTATGCGGCTCTCACTATGATTCCGTTGGCCCTACCGTTGGCTATCCTGTTGGCATCGCTCATGACCTTTGGCAATCTGGGTGAGCATCTTGAACTTACGGCCATGAAATCGTCGGGTGTGTCGCTACTCAAGGTCATGAAGCCGCTAATAGTGTTCATCATGCTCGTGTCAATCGGCGCGTTCTTTTTCCAAAACGATGTCTTGCCGCGCGCGCAAGTTAAGATGTGGACGCTTTTGTTTTCTATGAGACAGAAATCTCCCACGCTCGACATACCCGAAGGTGCGATCTACAGTCAAATTCCAGGCTACAACCTGTATGTGAAGCACAAGAATCCGCACAACGGGATGCTTTACAATCTGCTCATCTACGATGTGTCAACCGCTCAAAACTATCCACGGGTGGTGTCGGCCGATTCTGGTTCGCTTAGCATGACTCACGACAAGTTGCATTTGGTGCTCAAGCTAAGTGGCGGCAATTGGTATGAGGATGTGGCACTAGGCGCCAATTCATCGGTAGGAACAAGCATGTTCAGGCGTGAGTCCTTCGACAAGAAGGAGATACTCATTCCCTATGATGCCAATTTCACGCGCATGGACGACCAGACCATGCGATCGCAATACATCGGCAAAAACATAAAGGAACTCAACCAGACAATCGACTCAGTGTCAAAGCGAGTCGATTCGGTGGGAACGCAGATCAACAATGAGATGAAGGTGCTCGCTGTGGTGGGCGTGCCTTCAGTCACCTATGAGGTTCACGACACTTCACGCGTCGAGGTCCCGGCCCGTCAGATCAATCTGGCCAAGCCCATTGATTTCGACTCAATCTATAATTCACTGTCGGTCACTGATAGAATCAACGTGCTTTCCGATGCGGCAGGACGTGCGTCAATGGCAAAGCAGGACTATGAGTTCCGAGGCTATTCCATGAATGAGGACAAATACACCATCAGGCGTCACCAAATAGAATTGCAGAAGAAATTCACGTTGTCGCTGGCCTGCCTCATCTTCTTCTTCATCGGAGCGCCTCTGGGCGCCATTATCCGCAAGGGCGGTTTGGGCACACCTATAGTCATCTCAGTGCTGCTGTTCATCGTTTACTACATAATCGACAACATGGGCTACAAGCTGGCGCGCGATGGCCGATGGGAGGTTACGCATGGCATTTGGCTAAGCTCGGCTGTGTTATTGCCACTTGGCATATTCCTCACCTACAAGGCTGTCAACGATTCTGCAGTGCTCAATATCGACGCTTACCGCAACTTCTTCCGTCGGCTCATGGGCATGCATCAAGTGCGCAAGCTGACACTGAAGGAGGTCGTCATCGAGGACGTGAGCGTCGAAGTTGCATGTCAAAAACTTCAGTCGCTTCAGGCAATGTGCGACTCGTTTATGCGCCGATATCCGAGGCGCATGGGCTTCTTGCGCTATTGGATGTATGGCTACGACAAGGGGGCTTTGCGCTCTATATCCAAGGTCACCGATGATGTGGTCGACTATCTTTCCAACTCGCGAAGCCAGCTGGTGCTCAACAAGGCGATGGATTTCCCTGTCATTCGCCAGTTGCTCACTTATCACCCCACCAATTATCCCAAATTGGGCGCCGTGTTGGCTGTGTTGCTGCCCGTGTCGGTTCCTTTTTATATAATAGGTGTGAGACACCAGGCCAACTTGAGGAGCGACATCACCCTTGCCGGCAAGGTGTGTGGCGAGTTGCTTGCCATGCTATCAGATCATGACTCTGACCAGAATCCAGCCGATTCAGCCAGTGGAGCAGAGCCGGTCTGTCAGGAATGAACTTGAATTTAGAAATAACTAACGATATGAATGATAATACTGAAATAAAACTCAACACCATTGATGATGCCATTGTCAGCATGCAGAATGGTGGCTTTGTGATAGTGGTCGATGACGAGGATCGTGAAAATGAGGGTGACTTCATCATTGCGGCCGAGAAAATCACCGAAGAAAAGGTTAACTTCATGCTGCGTGAGGGCAGAGGGGTGCTGTGCGCTCCGTTGACGTCGGAACGTTGTCATGAGCTTGAGCTAAATATGCAGGTTGAGGACAACACCTCAATGCTTGGAACCCCTTTCACCGTAACTGTCGACTTGCTCGAGGGATGTACCACTGGTGTTTCGATGCACGACAGGGCCATGACCATAAAGGCTCTCACTAATCCAAGCCTTAAGCCGTCCGACCTTGGACGCCCTGGACACGTCAACCCGTTGCGTGCGCAAGACAAGGGGGTCCTCACCCGAGCAGGCCACACCGAGGCCGCTATCGACCTTGCCCGTCTGGCTGGATTGTATCCGGCGGCTGCCTTGATTGAAATCATCAATCCTGATGGAACTATGGCTCGTCTGCCACAACTAGTGAAAGTGGCCGAGAAGTTCAGCATTCCCATAATTTCCATTAAGGATCTCATAGCATATCGCTTGCGCACTGAGCGTGTTGTCGAAGTGGGCGAGGAGGTCGACTTGCCCACCGAGTATGGGCATTTCAAGCTAATCCCGTTTAAGCAAATTAATAACGGACTTGAGCACATAGCTTTGATCAAAGGCGAGTGGCAGGCCGATGAGCCTGTGCTGGTTAGGGTGCATTCTTCGTGCGCCACGGGTGACATTTTCGGCTCGTTGCGTTGTGAGTGCGGCGACCAGTTGCACATGGCGATGAAGATGATCGAAAAGGCCGGCAAGGGCGTTGTGGTGTATATGAATCAAGAGGGACGCGGTATTGGCTTGATGAATAAAATCAGAGCCTACAAGCTGCAGGAGAACGGCTACGACACCGTCGACGCCAATGTGCATTTGGGCTTTAAGCCCGACGAGCGGGATTATGGCGTAGGAGCAAACATCTTGCGCATCCTCGGCGTGAAGAAAATGCGCCTTATGACAAATAATCCAGTTAAGCGTGTCGGCATCGAGAGTTATGGCCTTGAGGTCGTGGAAAACGTTCCCATTGAAATAGAGCCCAACAAGTATAATAAGTTCTACATGCACACCAAAAAAGTGCGTATGGGGCACGACTTGCACAAAGTGGAATAAACACAAGCAGTCGAGACAAAAGCTTAGTCGCTACTGGCACAGTCATTCGTTGAACAGCCGGTAGCGATTTTTTATTCCGTAACTTATTGAACTAATTTATGATACGTGAAATGTGTGAAAATTAGCGTGAAAAAAAGTCGTTTAAAAGTTTGCGGGTTTGTGAAAAAGCAGTACCTTTGCAA
>CAVIEK010000017.1:0-26408 GCA_963641805.1 Bacteroides fragilis | reverse complement strand
ATGCAGAAGTAACTAATAACATAACTATAATACTATATCAATTTTTTAAGAATTATGCAGATTTCACACATCGAACACATCGGAATCGCCGTAACCAGCTTGGAAGAGGCCATTCCGTTTTATGAGAATTTACTGGGATTCAAATGCTTCGCAGTAGAAGAGGTTGAAGACCAGCACGTAAAGACAGCCTTCTTTAAAGTGGGTCAGACCAAGCTCGAGCTCCTCGAAGCCACTAGCCCCGAAAGCGCAATAGCCAAATTCATCGAGAAGAATGGTGGCCGCGGTGGTATCCAGCACGTTGCGTTTGCTGTTGAAGACGGCGTCGCCAATGCCCTTAACGAAGTTCAAGAGAAAGGCGGTCGCGTGATTGACAAGGCGCCGCGCAAAGGCGCCGAGGGCCTCAACATCGCCTTCCTCCACCCCAAGACCACTTGTGGCACACTCGTAGAACTTTGTGAAAACCCTAACAAATAAAACTTCTAAAACGACAATGAGCAAACAACTCGAAAAAATCCAGCAGCTCATCTCACTCCGTGAAGAGGCTCGCAAAGGTGGTGGCGACAAAGCCATTGAGAAACAGCACGAAAAGGGCAAATTCACTGCTCGAGAAAGAATAGCAACGCTCCTTGACGAGGGCAGTTTTGAAGAGCTTGACATGTTTGTGCACCATCGCTGCACAAACTTCGGCATGGAGAAGAAATCATATGCGGGTGACGGTGTGGTCACTGGCTATGGCACTGTGGACGGACGTCTTGTGTATGTGTTTGCACAAGACGCAACTGTTTTTGGCGGTTCGCTGTCAGAGACAATGGCACTGAAGATTTGCAAGGTCATGGATCTGGCAATGAAACAGGGAGCTCCGGTGATTGGCCTTAACGACTCAGGCGGTGCCCGCATCCAAGAAGGCATCAATGCGCTTGGCGGCTATGCCGAGATTTTCCAGCGCAACATTGATGCCAGCGGCGTGATTCCGCAAATCTCAGCAATACTCGGTCCCTGCGCGGGCGGTGCAGTATATTCTCCCGCACTCACCGACTTCACTATCATGGCCAAGGGAATCTCATTCATGTTCCTCACCGGTCCTAAGGTGGTGAAGACCGTGACCGGCGAAGATGTTACACAAGAGAATCTGGGCGGCGCATCGGTGCACGCCTCAAAGTCGGGTGTGGCACATTTCGCCGCCGACACCGAGGAAGATGCCATCGCCATCATCAAGCAACTTCTGAGCTACATGCCGTCGAACAACATGGAAGAGACGCCCCGTGTGGAATGTAACGACCCGATCGACCGTGCTGAAGACTCGCTCAACGAAGTCATCCCAGAGAGCGCCAACGACCCATATGATATGTATGATGTGATCGGTGCCGTCGTAGACAACGGCGAATTCCTTGAGGTGCAGAAAGACTACGCCAAGAATATTATCGTGGGCTTTGCCCGCTTCAACGGCCAGTCGGTGGGTATTGTCGCCAACCAGCCCAAGTGCATGGCCGGCGTACTCGACTGCAACGCATCACGCAAGGGCGGACGCTTCGTGCGCTTCTGCGACGCATTCAATATCCCCATCGTGACACTGGTGGACGTGCCCGGATTCCTTCCTGGCACAGGCCAAGAATATAACGCCGTGATCCTCAACGGAGCAAAACTCCTCTATGCCTTTGGAGAGGCCACTGTTCCCAAGGTGACAGTGACACTGCGCAAGAGCTACGGCGGCAGTCACATTGTGATGAGCTGCAAGCAGCTGCGCGGCGATATGAACTACGCATGGCCGTCGGCCGAGATTGCCGTCATGGGAGCAGCCGGTGCCGCAGGCATCCTCTACGCAAAAGACGGAAAGAAGGCCAAGACCGACGCAGCAGCAGCCAAAGAGGCTGGCAAAGAAGACGAGGCAAAGAAGATTATGGCCGACTACAAGGAATATATCAAAGAAAAGGAAGACGAGTACAACAACCTGTTCTGCACCCCGTTCAACGCAGCCAAGTATGGCTACATCGATGATGTGATTGAGCCGCGCAACACTCGTTTCCGCATCATTCGTGCTCTTGAGCAACTGCGCACCAAGAAATTAGTCAACCCTGCTAAAAAGCACGGCAACATTCCTCTTTAATATTGCACATAATGAAAAAGAAAGGAATATTATTAGTTCTTTTTGCTGCCATTATGTCATTGGCTTCATATGCGCAAGGCCGCATGGATATGCGCATCAACGAGGTCATGGTGCAAAACGACAGCAACTACATAGACGCAAACGGGCACCGCAGTGCTTGGATTGAGCTCTTCAACGCTTCTTATGGAAGCAATGGCATCGAGCAGATGTTCATTACCACCAAGAAGCCTGAGCAGCTCAACCTCCCTGCCAAGAACAAAAACCTGAAGCTGCAAGAACTTGCCAAGACAGACGACGCCGTATATGAAATCCCCGGCGGTGATGTGGCAACCGACATTGCCCCTCGCACACATGCAGTTTTGTTTGCCGACGGCCTTTCGGCTGGAGGTGCATTGCATCTTTCGTTTAAGCTTGTGCCAGGACAAGACAACTACATAGCCCTTTATGATGTGAATGGCGATTTGGTAGATGAGGTGACAGTACCCGCCAGCCTCCCTGCCAATTGTTCGTATGCGCGCAACATTGACGGCAAGGATTCCATTGCCCATCAATTCACACCCAGCCTTTGGTCGGTGCGCGACAGCAAGACAGATGCTACCGCTATCACCCCCGGCAAATACAACACTAGTGACATCAATGAGAACATTCAGAAGTTTCATGAAAACGACCCTCACGGCTTTATCATTTCCATTATTGCAATGTTGATCGTCTTCTGTGCTCTTATTCTGCTATACATCTGCTTCAAACTCTTTGGCAAAGTGTCGGAAGCCGCCACAGCCAAGTCGGCAGTTGCTGCCGAGCAGGCAACAACAGCGTCCACACCCAAAGCCGAAGACGGTCAAGACGATGAGTTGATTGCCGCAATCGGTGTCGCACTGTATCTGCACCTTAACGCACACGATAACGAGAGTGGCATTCTCACTTTTGCCGACCGTAACACAAACAATGGCTGGAGTGCAAAATCAAATATGATGCGCACATTGCCTAAGAAATAATCAAAACAAAACCATTCAATTTACATCAATGAAAGAATATAAGTGTAAAATCAATGGCAATGAGTATAAGATTGCCGTTGGTGATATTGACAATAATATTGCACAAGTCGAAGTGAACGGCGTTGCCTACAACGTTGAACTTGACCAGCCTCAAAAAGCTTCTGCACCTAAAATCAAACGTGTGGTTGCCGACAACGCAGCTCCGGCTCCCGCAGTAGCCAAGCCCGCAGCAGCCAAGGTGGCTGCCGGCGACTATGTCATCGCCTCACCGCTTCCCGGTGTGATTAAAGAAATCCACGTGAAAGAAGGCCAATCAGTCAAAGCAGCTGATGTCGTATGCATTCTTGAGGCAATGAAAATGGGTAACGAGATTCATGCTGGCAAAGACGGCGTGATCAAATCGATCAACGTCGCTAAGGAAGATTCAGTACTTGAGGGGACCACAATAATGGTAATTGCATAACTATGGCACTATTAGATAGTTTTTTAACCAGCAATCTTGTTCAATTCTGGCACTTCACAGGTTTCTACAATGTGACTTGGCCACACTTGATCATGCTGTGCTTCGGCCTCTTGTTCATATACTTGGCCGTAAAGCACGATTTTGAGCCTATGTTGCTCGTGCCCATTGGCTTTGGTATCCTTATAGGAAACATCCCATTTCAAGGCGGCAACGAGATAGGCATTTATGAAGAGGGATCGGTGCTCAACATCCTTTATCAAGGTGTGAGACAGGGATGGTATCCGCCATTGATCTTCTTAGGAATCGGTGCAATGACCGACTTCTCTTCGCTCATTGCCAACCCTAAGCTGATGCTTGTGGGTGCTGCTGCCCAGTTTGGTATCTTTGGAGCCTACATGATTGCCCTGGCAATCGGATTCATGCCCGACCAGGCGGGAGCCATCGCCATCATTGGTGGTGCCGACGGCCCGACAGCAATCTTCTTGTCATCGAAACTCGCGCCAAACCTTATGGGAGCAATTGCCGTCTGCGCATATTCCTATATGGCTCTAGTACCGGTTATCCAACCGCCAATCATGCGCTTGCTTACCACCAAGAAGGAGCGTCTTATCAGAATGAAGCCGGCCCGCAAGGTGACTCAGAACGAGAAAATTCTGTTCCCGATTTTCGGTCTTATCCTGACTTGCTTCTTCGTGCCGTCGGGCCTGCCGTTGCTCGGCATGCTGTTCTTCGGCAACCTGCTGCGTGAAAGCGGCGTGACCACCCGTCTGGCCAAGACTGCAAGCAACGCCATGACCGATATGGTGACTGTGATTCTTGGTATGACAGTAGGTGCTTCCACCCAAGCTTCCGAATTCCTCACGCCCGACACTGTGTTCATCTTCCTGCTTGGTTTCCTTGCATTTGTGATTGCCACGACCTCGGGTGTTGGCTTCGTGAAACTGTTCAATCTCATCCTGCCCAAGAGCAAGAAACTCAACCCGCTCATTGGCAATGCCGGCGTATCGGCAGTGCCGATGGCAGCCCGCATCTCGAATGACCTCGGTCTGAAATACGACCCGTCGAACTACCTGCTGATGCACGCTATGGGCCCGAACGTGGCCGGTGTGATCGGTTCGGCAGTGGCTGCCGGTGTCCTTTTGGGATTCTTGGGATAAGTTGAAAATATCATTACCTTTAATTTAATAAAAGAGGCGCGGCTTCAATGTCGTGCCTCTTTTATTAATTCTGATTTTTCAATTTGGCTTAAAACCATTAAATTTGCAATAGATATTTCACGCTACAAACCCACAACATGTGAGGAGTAACTGGAACAACCACAACTACACGTATCCCCTCCCCGACTAAGATGTTAAGATTTCACACACACGACACAACTGCAGCCCCACTAAGAGTGGGCCTCGCATTGAGCGGAGGCGGAGCCAAGGGTGTGGCACACATTGGAGTGCTCAAAGCCCTCGACGACATAGGCATCAAACCCGATATAATCGCGGGAGTAAGTGCCGGTGCCATTGCAGCGTCGTATTACGCGTCAGGAGTAACACCCGACGAGATGTTCCGCCTATGCACAGGAATAAAAGTGCGTGAGTTGCTGGACATCACCTTCCCGTCAAACGGACTTTGCCGCTTCACCGGATTGCACGAATTCCTCAAATCAACCCTGCCAGTGAGCCGCATTGAAGACTTGAAAACACCCACGATTATCGGTGCTGCCAATCTCGACACATTCGAATTTACAGAATTCGTGCATGGCGACCTTGCCGAAAGGCTTGTGGCCTCATGCAGCATCCCAGTCGTGATACAGCCAGCCGAGATCAACGGAGAGCACTATATCGACGGCGGTGTCATACACAACTTACCAGCTTCGAGCATACGCGACAAGTGCGACATCTTGATAGGGGTGAACGTGAGTCCACTGGCAAAAACGCCCTACAAGCGCAACATCGCGAGCATTGCCTACAAGGCCTACAGGCTAATGGCGACCAACAATGCCAAGCCCGACATCAGCCTCTGCGACGTTCTGATTCCGCTTGACGAGGTAGCTCAAACCGGCACATTCGACCTCGACAACATACAGAAGATAGCCACTGAAGGGTACTTCAAAGCTATGAAAGTGTTAACCAACTCAGAATCAATTCAATCAATCATACATGACTCAAACAGTTAAGCCCATAATATATCAGCTGCTACCACGATTGTTCGGCAATCAAAACACCACACGCAAGCAGAACGGCACCATTAAAGACAACGGATGCGGTAAGTTCAACGACATAACCTCACACGCCTTGAGACAAATCAAGGCGATGGGCATAACACACGTGTGGTACACAGGCATAATAGAACATGCCACCAAGACCGACTATTCACGGTTTGGCATAACACCATGCAACCCACATGTGGTTAAAGGCAATGCCGGTTCCCCTTACGCAATTCGCGATTATTATGACGTAGATCCCGACTTGGCGGTTGACGTTAGCAACCGTATAGGCGAATTCGAGGAGCTGGTCGACAGAACCCACAAAGAAGGGTTAAGAGTGATTGTGGACTTCGTGCCGAATCATGTGGCACGCGAGTATGCCTCCGACCAAAAGCCAGTCGGTGTTGAGGATTTGGGCGCAAGCGACAACAAATCGGTGTTTTTCCAACGCGACAACAATTTCTATTACATTGTAAACCAGCAATTCAAACCATCGGTCTATTTAGGGGAAGGCAGCGACGAGTACGTGGAATTCCCGGCAAAGGCCACGGGCAACGACTGTTTTAACGCGTTTCCATCTGAATGTGATTGGTATGAGACCATTAAACTAAATTATGGCATCGACTACAGCAATGGGACATCATCGTTTTTTCCAATACCTTCAACTTGGTGGAAAATGCTCGACATTCTTAAATTCTGGACGAAGAAAGGTGTTGACGGATTCCGTTGCGATATGGCGCACATGGTACCCATTGAGTTCTGGCAATGGGTAATACCGCAAATCAAAAGCATTAACAACGGCATCATTTTCATTGCCGAAATATACAATGTGGACTTGTATCGCAGATTCATCTATGAAGGGAATTTCGACTACCTGTACGACAAGGTGACGCTTTACGACACGCTTCGCAATATCACGTGCGCCAATGTCTCGGCAGCAGCAATCACTAACTGCTGGCAGACGATTGAGGGCATTCAAGACCACATGCTTAATTTTCTCGAGAACCATGACGAGCAACGGGTGGCATCATCTCAATTTGCGCTCGATCCGTTAAAAGCTTTGCCTGCCGCAGTGGTCAGCGCCACAATCTCAAGATGCCCGTTTATGATCTATTTCGGGCAAGAGCTGGGCGAGAAGGCGGACGACAGTGAGGGATTCAGCGGCCGTGACGGGAGGACCACGATTTTTGACTATTGGAGTGTGCCTACCGTTTCACGGTGGTATAACGGGGGCAAATGCAACAGCGCCAAACTTGACGACAACGAGAAGCAACTAAGGGAATTCTATGCCCGGCTACTCACACTGTGCAATAGCGAAAAGGCCATAAGCCAAGGCGACTTCTTCGACTTGATGTATGTCAACTACCAGAACCTCAATCCCCACAGGCAATATGTGTATCTGCGCCATTACCGCAATGAGACGCTGCTTGTGGCAGTGAATTTCGATTTCCACGACACAGAAATCAACATAAGTATACCGCAACACGCATTTGACTGCTGCCACATCACGATGGGAGAATATGACGCTGTTGACTTGCTGGCCGAGACGCCGAAAAGCAGCACGATGCTGCTTAGCAGCATCTCGAAAACCCACCTTGCCCTGCCTGGATATGGGGCGAAAATCATCAAGCTGACGCGTAAAATGGCAACTTCGGCAAACAAAAAGGCGAGTTTACAATGATTAAACCACATTTAAGTGTTACCTTTGTAGTGGATTTAAAACATAATAGTCATCATAAAAAACTATGAGTAACTCATTACCTCCATTCAAAGTTTTCTCGGGAACCAATACGCACTATTTGGCCGAGGAAATAGCTAAAAGTTTAGGTGTAGAACTGGGAAAAATGAACATCCAGCATTTTGCCGACGGCGAATTCGAAGTATCGTTCGAGGAATCAATACGCGGTGCTGAAGTCTATCTGATCCAATCCACATTCCCAAATTGCGACAACCTCATGGAGCTCCTCCTTATGGTAGACGCAGCCAAGAGAGCTTCGGCAAAGTCAATTATTGCCGTAGTACCCTATTTCGGTTGGGCTCGTCAGGACCGCAAGGATAAACCACGCGTCTCAATTGCCTCGAAACTCGTGGCCGACCTTCTGAGCACAGCCGGCATCGACCGTCTGATTACGATGGACCTTCATGCCGACCAAATCCAAGGATTCTTCAATGTCCCAGTTGACCACCTTTATGCTTCATCGGAGTTCATCCCCTACATCCAGTCGCTGAAGTTGAAGGACATGGTCATTGCATCGCCTGATGTGGGCGGTGCAAAGCGCGCCAACGCCTACGCAAAATACTTCGACGCCCCGCTCGTGCTTTGCCATAAGCAGCGCGCCAAGGCCAATGTGGTGGCCAAGATGACCATCATAGGTGATGTGAAGGACAAGAACGTGGTACTCATAGATGACATGATTGACACAGCCGGCACCATATGCAAGGCAGCCAACCTGATGATGGAGCACGGAGCAAAAAGCGTTAGAGCTCTTGCCTCACATGCGATTATGAGTGACCCTGCATCAGACCGCATCAATGAAAGCGCACTCACCGAGGTAATCTTCTCAAACTCGATTCCATTCGACAAATCAAAGTGCAGCAAGGCTACCGTGGTGAGCATCGCATCGCTCTTTGCCGACACCATCAAGCGTGTTCACGACAACAAATCGATCAGCTCGCAGTATCTGGTATAAGGAGAAAGTTGACCGATATACATAACAACATTAATCTCATAGGCTTGGGCACTCTTGCGGCTCAAGCCTGTTTTTTTAACCAACATTTCACACAGCCCTATCATTTTTTTAGTTAAATAGCTTGTGATTACGCCTTATTTTCAATAATTTTACCATCGAATAATCCATTTGACATGAACCGAATCATGCCAATAAGCATTAAACAGAAAGTTTAATATTGTATTTTAAATATTTTACTGATTAACAACTATTTACAAAAACTAAAAACAACAGCATTTATGAAAAATGTATTTTTAGCATTAGCATTATGCGTGTCGTTTAGCGGATTTGGCCAAGTGCTGAATGTGGCATCTATCAACAAGGTGCCCATTGCACCCAACCCAAATGCCAAAGTTGCGGCCATAAGCCCGCAGGGTGATTATCTGCTGATCACCTCGGCAACCAACGCCGGACTCGCTAAATTCGACCTGTCGACCAACAAGTCGACAAAAATCACCGACGCTAAGGGTGCCGGTTTTGACGTCAAGATTTCTCAGGACGGCAACAACGTGGTATTCCGCCAGGACTCTTACACAGCAAACCACCTGAGAAAAGTACAGCTCAACGCCTATAATTTGGCTACAGGCGCTGAAGTGAATCTCGTTGCCCCCACCCGTGACCTTCAGGGTTACAACGTGGATGGAGCCACAGTGGCATCGGTCAACAAGGGTAAAATTGCTGCCCGCACAGTAGACAACGCAAAAGCCAAAGCATCAGTTCCGGTGCTTTCAATCAACAACCGCCAGCTCATGATCACTCGTGACGGCAAGACATCAGTGTTCTCTCCCAACGGTAAAAACCTAAGCTACATTTGGCCATCGGTATCACCCGACGGAACTAAGGCACTCTACTATGTGTGCGGTGTGGGCGCATTTGTGTGCAACATCGACGGCACAAACGTGAAAGAGCTCGGTATCATTCGCGCTCCGCAATGGTATAACGACAACGTGGTTATCGGCATGAACGATACCGACGACGGCGAATTCATCATCTCGTCATCGATCGTCGCCACTACACTCGACGGTACAACCCAGACCCTTACCGACGGCTCGGTAATCGCAATGTATCCCCACTCATCGAAGAGCGGCGACAAGATTGCATTCTCCACTCCTTCGGGCGAGGCTTATATTATTAACGTAACTAAATAATGACAGCCATGAAGAAATTTTTCGTATTAGCGGCTGCATCATTACTTGCAGCAGGATCGCTCAACGCAAAAACAGCCGATGAGCTTCGTATTTACATAAATCCGGGTCACGGTAGCTGGGGTCCCAACGATCGTCCATGCGCCACTATCCCCTACCCCAACCTGGAAGAAACTGGACGCCCCGACACATGCGGCTTCTATGAGTCGAACACCAACCTGTGGAAAGGTCTAAAGCTGGGTTCTGTGCTGCAGAAGATGGGCGTCAAGAGTGAAAACATAATGTATTCTCGCGTGAAAAATGGCCCGTTCCCCTACGTTAAAGGTGCGGCAGACGCAGAGAAATACAACCGCAGCCTTTCAGAAATATGCACCGAGGTGGAGGCAAACAACATGGACATGTTCCTCTCAATCCACTCAAATGCAGCAAGCGACGGTTCTACCACCAACTACCCTCTCTATATCTACCGCGGTTCTGACGGTGATGGCGGCGACTCGGTGGCGACCAGCCGTGATATGGGCAAGGCCATGTGGCCCCTATTCTACACCAACTCAATTGATCCGCAGTCGTACTATAGCCCCACAAGCATCAACTTGCGAGGCGACATCTCATTCTACGGCAGCAGCTCAACTCGCACTGACCCCAACTCGGGCAAGAAGTACACAGGCTACCTTGGTGTGCTCAAGCACGGCACACCCGGTTTCTTGAGCGAAGGTTACTTCCACACCTATCAGCCGGCACGCCACCGTGCGCTCAACAAAGACTACTGCTATATGGAAGGCGTGCGCTATGCCCGCGGCATATGCAAATACTTCGGACTTACCGAAGAGAAAACAGGCTATGTGGTGGGTACAGTGAAGGACATGCACGAGAAGATCGTGAACAGCCTCTTCAAGTATGCCCCCAACACCAATGACCAGTGGCTGCCCATCAATGGTGCCAAAGTCAGCCTTCTCAAAGATGGCACTACCGTGCAGGAATATACCGTTGACAACAACTATAACGGCGTGTTTGTGTTTGAGGGCGTAGAGCCAGGAACCTACACACTGAGCATTGCAGCCGACGGCTATAAGGCCATTACTGACGACCAGAACATTCCTCTTGTGGTAAAAGCCAACGAGACCACATACACCATGCCTCTTCTCGAGTCAGAAAACTATGTGCCTCCCACAATCACTTACTACAACTACAACGATCCCGTTCAGCCCAGCTATCTTGGGGTGGCCGACCAGTTCAATTTCAAGAAGGACGAAGGCGTGACCTACGATGGTATTCAAGGAACTGTTAAGCGAGTGCTCCAACGCGGTGACTCAGCTGTGGTTCTGACCGACAACAACGGCGTCCCCGGCCTTTACCTCGTGAACACCGGCACTAAGCAGTTAGTGAAATCAATCAGTACTGAAGGTCTCATCACCGGTGAAAACGCAGGCACAGGTTTCTATTCTCAACTTGCCGACATAGCTTTCACAGCCGACGGCAAACTCGTGGGTTGCAACAGCATGCTTTGCCAGTACAGCGACGCCCAAGTTGACGAAGGCTACGTTCGCGGTACCGTTCAATTCTACAAATGGGACGATCTGGACTCAAATCCCACAAAGTGGGTTTCTACCCAAAGCTCAGGCAACTACTTCCGCGGAGCAACCGGCAAGACACTTGCCGTGAGCGGAGCATCGGCCGACTGCAACATCGTGACCACATCAACCACAACCGGTTCGTCACAATCATTCCGCGTGGTAGTTCTCTCAGTTGTCGATGATCAGGTTGTCAGCACCCTGTACTGTAACAAGACTATCGATGCTACAAGTAACTTCACCGAAGTGAAGATCGGCAGCGATATGAAACTTACCGTATCGCCCCGCAACGACAAATACTTCATTCTCGACGGCAGCAACACACAGCCGTTTGAATTCGAACTCGCCGACGCCAACAACAAGGACTGCGAAGTCATCGGCCGTCTGCCCGAAGGCACTCTTGACAATGCGGCAAATGGCGTAAGCTTCTTCAAGTATGCAAAACACGCCCTCATGGTTGCTCCCGTTGTCACCGCCAACCAGCTTGCAGGTTTCAACCTGTACGATGTAACAGAAGGTCTTGACAAGGCCACACTCATCAAGACCACAGGCAGCGAGCTCGCCATTGCAGAAACTGCACCCGAAAGCGTAACATTCAACATGAGCGGCGCCTCATTGGTTGACAATGCCGACATCACCACTTACCTCACGCTCAACAACCAAGTGTACACCTATACCACCAAGGACGTTGAGCAGCCTAAGGTGAAAGGCATCTTTGCCTACGACCTTAACAGCGTGAAGAACGATGACGACTCTTACACATTCACTTTCAAGTCGAACAGTGATGCGACTTCGGCTGCCATCATCTTCACCGACGCCACCACAGGCGAAGAAATCGCTTCGATTCCTGTTGAGGTCAAGGAGGGTGACAACACCGTGACACTCACACCCGCCCAACTGCCAGGAGCTGAAGGTCAAGATATGAACTGGGCCGTGAACGTAGTAGGCAAAAACATTGCCAACATCGTTCGTCTCAATGGCAACACTGAGTCTTACACCAGAGCATTCTGCGCTGTCGACAAGTCGCCCGAATCTAACTATTTCGGCCGTCTGTATGTGACAGACCGTGTAGGCTCTAAAAACGCAAAGAACGGATTGTATGTCTACAATGCCGACTGGACACGCACCAATACCGATCCTTTGTGCGGCGGCATTACGTTCGGCAGCAACTATCGCATTGCGGTCGACGGAGAAGGCACTGTCTACATCCCCGACTGGAGCGATCCTAACTCTGGCGTATTCTTGGTTGATCCTGCCAACACGACACAATTCACCCAATTCTTCCAGGGTGAGCGCGCTTCTTCAGGCTTGTTCACCAACGACGGCGTGCAAGTGGGTGGATCATCTCCCGGCGTAGCTATTGCAGGCACTGGCGCCAACACTACACTCTACGTCTACAACGAGGATTTGAACAACGACGTATGTGCCTACAAGATCGGCAATGCCGACGGCACAATTGCCCACACTTGGGGCGTAGCTCCTACCAAGTCGTACGGCATCGGTGGCTATCAGCTCAACACCAACGGCAACGTTGTAGCCAATGAGGATGGCGGCATCTG
Organism: Bacteroides fragilis; assembly: GCA_963641805.1. Taxonomy (GTDB): domain Bacteria; phylum Bacteroidota; class Bacteroidia; order Bacteroidales; family Muribaculaceae; genus Sodaliphilus. The sequence goes on along the minus strand of CAVIEK010000017.1, from coordinate 13,645 downwards.
GGTAGCACAGACCCGCTCAGCTGGCAACAACAGCGCAGGTGTTCCATCTCTGATGTATGTTGACGCCGACGGTAACGTTAAGTTCAATTCAGGCAACGCCGAATGGTCGGATAACCTAAACGGCTCTAACGGTAGTGGTTTCGCCATCTCCAACGACGGCAAGATCCTGGTCATCAACGATGGTAGCGGTGTGCTTCAATTCTTCGACCTTGATTGGACCGACGGCACACCAGTGCTTACACCCAAGTATAGCTTCACTGCCGACGCCCGCACATCTGACAAGTGCATCTACCAGATGGCGTTCGACTATGCCGGCAACCTCGTGGCCACAGGCAACAACGTGGGTATCTACTCTATGCCTACCGACAACAACCAAGCCATGACCCCAGCCAAGAAGGCTTTGGTAGTGACTAAGAGAACCGGAACAGGCGTTGAGGATGCTGTAGCCGATGTTAAGGTAAGCATCTTCCCGAACCCAACTGTGGGAACGATCAACATTGTTTCGGCAGAAGCCATCAAGACTGTTAAGGTCTATGCAATGAACGGAGCCCTCGTAGCCGAAGGCAACCAGGCTCAACTCGACCTTGGCAACCTCTCAGCAGGTGTCTACATGGTTAAAGTAAACGACCAGCAAGCAGTGCGCGTCGTGAAAAAGTAACCGCCAATCAGTTAATTACTGAATAAAATCCGCATATGTGCCGGTGGCCCCAAATGGCCATCGGCACTTTTTATGTTTGTGGAAATGCGTTTTTTGGAGTAAATTTGTATACATTTATTACACAGTGAACAACAGACAGGGAACAACCGATGGTAGATTATCAAAATTCATGAAGGATTTTGGTGTGTACACTATAGGGAACTTGGGGTCGAAACTGATCACATTCCTTATGGTACCTCTTTACACCTATTGTCTGAAACAGCCCGCCGACTACGGCTACTATGATGTGTGTCTCACACTATGCTTCTTGCTCGTGCCGGTGGTGACGCTGCAAATGCGTGACGGAGCCTTCCGTTTCCTGCTTGGGAACGACAACGAAAGCAAAAAGGCAGCCATCATCACATTTGCCTGCCGCACCCTTATGGCCACATCTGTTGCCATAGTAGCGGTTGCCACATCAATATCACTGTTTTACCCAATAAAATATCTCTCCTACACCGTCATACTACTACTGTCAATGGCCGTCAATGAGGTCATGGCCCAAATATCCCGAGGTTTGGGCAACAACCGCGTGTTTGTGGCCAACGGCATCATCCAGTCGTTTGGCATAATGGTATTCAGTGTGGCGCTAGTGGCATTGCTCGACATGGGTATCAGGGGGATATTCATAGCCAACATTGCGGCAAGAATCATAGCCACCGGCTTTATCGAATGGCGCATGCACATAGTGTCACACTATATGTGCAGCCACATCAAGGTGCGTGCCATGGGACGCGAAATACTCCGATACTCGTTGCCGTTGATGCCTGTCACTTTGTGCTGGTGGCTCACTACAAGCAGCGACAGGTTTTTTATAATGCACTATCTTGACCTGCACACCAATGGCATCTATGCCGTGGTGCTGCGGTTCTCAAGCATCATACAGACGCTATCGGTAATATTTTATCAGACATGGCAAGAGACCGCTATAGTGCAGTACCACAGCAGCGACCGCGACTCATTCTTCTCAAAGATTCTCAACGGGTATGTGTCGGTGCTTGCAGCATTGCTCATAGCCTACACATTTGTGGTTAAGATTTGTTACAGTTGGCTCGTCGGCCCCGAATACCAGGCCGGAATCATCTACGTCTACCCGCTTGGTTTGTCGACTGTGTGCTATGCGATTGCGGCCTACTTTGAATTGCCGTACCAGTGTGCCAAAGACACCAAACGCGCCATTCCGTCGGTTGTGCTGACCGCGCTTGTCAACGTGGTCCTCAACTATGCCCTTGTGCCTACATTTGGCATTTACGGCATTATTGCCACTTCAATCACATCCTACTGCACGCTCATCGCCTACCGATGGTTCGACACCCGCCGATACTGCAAACTGAGCCTATACCCTTCCACATTGTTCCCTCTCGGCATTATCATTGCATGCGGACTGGTGTTTAACCACATTGACGCCCTATGGGCAAACGTGGCTCTAATGGCGGCATTGCTTGCGGCTATTGCGTTCACCATGCCTTCGTTCATAAAGTCACAAGTGATACATAAAACAAACTCGGCCATTAGCCGAGTCATGAGAAAACTGTGATGGCTGCATCACACTTGCTTGGAGATTAGCCACCAGGCAAACTTCAGCAAATGCACCTGACGCTTGAGGCGTTTGGGCTCTTTGAAAAGGCGATAGGCAAACTCAAGATTATGGTCGATCCACCACTTGGGGGCACGCAACACATGGCCTGTATAGACGTCGAAGCTACCGCCTAATCCTTGATATATGGCATTGTGATGGGCCTGCATGTCCTTCATCAGCAACTCCTGCTTGGGTGAACCCATAGCCACAAACACCACATCGGGGCGTTTCAGCCCTATTTCATCAATAAGCCTTTGGCGCTCTTCAGGCGACTTGATGTAGCCGTTGCGATAGCCTACGATGTTTATTTTGGGAAATTCCATTTTTAATTTGGCAACCGTTTCCTCAATGACCTCCGGCTTACCCCCCACAAGGTAAAAGCTCTTGCTGCCATAAAAGCGCTCCACGATTTTCAGCCACAACTCACATCCTGCAATCTTGGCTGCGGTCTGCTGCCCGTGGTTGCGCCGCAGGGCGAGTTTTACACCCGCACCGTCGCAATATCCCACGTTAGCATTTATCACATCTTTCAGCTTGGCTGCATTTAGGATCTTTTCGGCGTTGACGGCTACAAGAATACCCTTATGGGTGTCAACATAGTCAATGGCATCATCGTAGGATGTGAACGGGAACAATTCAACACCCCTTAAACTAATCTTATCCATACCTTACTGATTTTTTTTGGGTTTGCACAACGACAGGTCGATCATGTCTCCAAGTTTGCGCTGAAACTCAAGTGTGTAATATGTGTCTAATCCTGGCGTAAACGTCATTTCGCCAAACACTGGTTTGCCGTCGATATCGTATAAATCAACACGCACAAACGGAATTCCCTCCGACAGTTTTGCCGCCATTTCCTTCATCTTGTCAAAGCAGGTGGGGCACTTCTGCCCTGTCTTAGACAAATGCAAGCCGGGATTCGACTTGTCGTAATATTCGGGATGTGCATTCCACTCCATGTCATATATCATTTCTGACACGTTGTGAGTGTATAACTGGCGATTGGTGAATGCGTGGCAGCACACCGGTTTGCCATTGAAACAATTGAATTTATAGTCGTTGAGCGGAAGCGAGCTATCGCCGTCCTGCACCATGAGCTTTTCGGCTATGATAAGCGGCTTAATGCCAGTGTAGTGCGGCTGTCCAGTGAGCTCACCAAAATGCAGATTGAGGAAATACTGCATCTTGCGATTGATTTCGGCAAGATTGGCCGTGTCCTGGTTGCGCACTATTATGTGCGAGGCACAGCCATTGTTGGTCTTCAACACAAACGACTGCGGCAGCCGGCTGTAGTCAATCTCATCCACGCTGCCATACACGCCATAGAGCTCGTTCAGGGCATCCTTGCCAACGCGGGTTTCCACAAAGCCGCGCACGCGGTATTTGTCGGCCAATTCGGTCCATAGCGAGGTGTCGGTGCGGAATTCCATCCACAAAATCTTGTCGTGAAACAGTGTGGGGTGGTCGAGGTCAAGTTTGCGCCCCATCTTCTTCTTATAGCGCAGCGCCATTATCAGTTCTTGATTGTGCCCAAGAATTGAGTGGAACGGATTCAGCAGTTTGTATACAATTTCCTTCATTCCGAAATCAAGTTTTTATAGATTTGCTCAAGCCGCTTTTGCACAGCATCGGGCCAATAGCATCGGCTCGCATTGTAGGCCGCATCGGCCCTCGACTGCCGCTCGTCGGCAGCCATGCCTGCGTATTTTGCAACAACGGCGGCCAGCGCATCGGTGTCGCCGGGCTTTATCATTTCGCCAAACGGGTCATCGGCGAGCAATTCAGGAATTGAGCCGACGCTTGTGGCAATTATGCACATTTGGTATGACATAGCCTCGAGAATCGACAGCGGCAGCCCTTCGATGTATGACGGCAGCACAAACAGTTGGCATTGGTTCATGAGCCGCGTTTTGGTCTGGCCGCTCACCCAGCCTTCGAGCGTAACGAGACCGTCAATGCCAAGTTCGCTGATGCGCGCCTTCACGGCCTCGGTCTCACCTGTGCCACACACGTGCATCACAAAACGGCCTTCTAATTCGTCCTTTACGAGAGCTATTGCCTCTATCAGATCGTATATACCCTTGTCGTGAATGAGCAAGCCCATGAACATAGCGTGCATCTTTTCATCATCGCTTGCAATTGTGGTTAATTCGGGCTTGGGGATAATGTTGTTGACCACATCTACCCTATCTATGCCTACCTCGTTGAGCATAAAACGCTTCCAGTATCCAGACAGGACCACCACCCTATCGCACCGCCGCAGCTGACGTGCAACATAGTTTTTGTTTTCGCCGAAATAGTCACGGAATGCCCCGCCATGCACGTGCATCACTACCTTTCGGCCCATTGCCTTTGCAATGCGCATATAAAGGCATGAGCGCGTGAAACTGGTGTAAGAGGCGGTATGGATATGAACGATGCGCAGACGGCGATGGACCAACAACTGCACAATAAGCCTTAACAAACCGTCAATGGCACAAACCAGCTTCTTAGCCTTGCTTCCGTGGCAAGAGTTGGCAATGAAACAGGCTTTTGGCCCGAACACGTGGTGCTTGTAGTTGAACAACACTTGGGCTATTCCACCACGAGGCGGATCGAATTCGGGACCTACGGTCACTACTGTGTCAAGAACCTTAATCATGCAACCAACCGTAATCAATGTTCAACTCATTTCCATTCCAACTCTGGAACAGACTACCAAAGAAAAGCTCAATGTGGAACAAATAGGCACGCTGTTCAACGAGCGGGGTGAGAATGGCAAAGGCCAAAGGCAACATCAGCAGTAACATTAAGAGCAGACGCCCGTTAACTATCCTGTCGTTGTAAACATAACTTATTATGAACAAATAAGAATACAGCATCAATGCAGCTGATTTGAGAATGCGGTCATAAAAGATCAAATCACCGTATCCAAAGTTAGCAATGGTGAACAAAGTCAAGAAAACATAGAACAACGGCCCATATTTCTTGTCAATCTTTATGCGATTCTTAATCATTATAAACAGGGCCAATAAGCCAAAGAAAATCAGTATCTCGGTTCTATGGTTGTAAAACACATTGCCATACTCACGGATATTAGCCATGCGCCGGCGCACGCTCATACGGATTCTTGAGTCGGAAACGGCAATGCCCCAACTTGCAGTCCAAGGAAAATACTTAAGCATTATAGGCACAAAGTCGATATCGAACGACCGCACCACGAGCGACAAGCCGAACACAACATAACGCCCTACCTTGCCTGTCAGACCCAACAAATAACTCAATAGCACCGCTATGGGTAACAGCCCTACAATCAAGTGAAAAAAAGCACATGAGCATGAGAATATCAAATACATCCACCGCCTTGTGTTGATGAATTTCATATAGAATCCCATAAACACAAACACTCCGGTCCAGAAGCGCAGGCCTTGGTACCAATAGAACTCAACCACAAACACAACGCAGAGCAAGAGAATACCGTTGAGCAACGACATCTTCCCCTTATAGAATTGGCTGAGCTGCCTGAAGAAGAACAGAAACGCTGCAGCATAAACCCCACAGGCACATGCGCCGAACACCTGCATCGACGAAGTGAACCGCGACACGAGAATCTTAAATATCACATGATAATACTCACTGCCCATCAAGAACACTCGCGGGTCGCTTAGAATTGCCGACACGTCGCGATGGTAGTAATACATCATCATGTTTTCGTAGTGGCGCATAAGGTCGGATATAAAGCCGAAATAGTAACCAAAATACATGGCAAACACGACCATGAAAACCTGCGAGACGGCACTCTTGTAGTAGCGAAGCGACAAAAGCAGGCTCGACAATGGTGAGATCACCATTATGAACGACTGCAACAATATGTATTTACCCTTACTGAACATGTGGTCTTAACTTGTTTACAGCCTGCATGAGCATGCGCATGGGCATGAGCATACAGCTTAACCGGGACATGAAAAAAAGAACAGCAAGTTTGTAGTGGACAGGCAAATTCGACCGCCTGAGCTGCACAAAATCCACGTGGCTGAACAAAGGGGCATGCCCGACGACTGATTGGATGCTGCCATGCAGCAACAACAAAGCCATCACAAAAATGCGGAATTGTGCCAACCCGTCGAGCACAGACTGCGTGCATGGATGCACACTGAAAAAGGTGTCGGCATCAGCAAGAACCGCTAAATAGGCCTTCTCGTTTCTTGGGACAGTCACATTCATGTTTTGTGACACCGAAGTGCAAGAAGCGGCATTGCACCGGTTGTAGCAATAGAGCGGCTCATGAACGTAAGCTATGCTTTTGGCATAATAAACCACCTTATATAGCATAGACTTATCGTCGAGAATATTCACGCCTGGCAATGGCCTTAAGTCATACTGCGATATGATTGTGCTGCGAACCAGTTTGTTGCATAGCGAGGCGTGCAAGTCGCCGCTAAGCACCCTTGCGAGGAATTCATTGCTGTCGGCAGGCTCTGTTATATGCTTCCACTCGCTATGGCCGGCATACACATAGTTGAACTCACACACCACGATATCGGCATCACAAGCGGCAGCTTTATCGGCCATCTTTGCCACGAAATCAGGCTCCACCCAGTCATCACAATCCACATGCACCATGTAGTCGCCATGGGCTGCGTTGATTCCAGTAGCTCTCGCAGCCGCACTGCCCCGGTTACACTCGTGGCTTATAAGCCTAACGCGGCTGTCATCACGCTCGTCGAGCACTTCACGGAGCACGCTGAGAGTTGAGTCGGTGCTGCAATCGTCCACCAGAATCACTTCCAAACTGGCATACGACTGGTCGAGCACAGATGTCACGCACCGGGCTATATAGCTCTCGGCGTTGTAAACCGGTATTATGACAGACACCAACATAGCGGGCATTAAACTAATTCAGAAAAAACAAATTATAAAGTGACGGCACTATCACATTGCTTGGCATATACACCGCCTTGAATATAACCACATACACATAACTGAAAAGCAGAATCCCGAACAAAGCCAAGGGAAGCCATCGTTTGGTCTGACGGAAATATTCAAGTGTGTAGGCGTTAAGCAACAACACAAACACAAGCAGGAACTGCACAATGCGAAGCACTACCCCGCTGGTGTTGGCCAACAAGTTTTCAAGGCAGATTCCGATGAATGCCAGCGAGAAGTAGAGCGGCAACATCTTGTCGGAGCCGAAATGTTCCTTCACACGACAGTAATAGCCGACAACGATTGCTTCGGTCAACAGAATTGCTATTCTGTTTGGGCCCCAACTCATGGCCGGAATATCACCTTTAGCCATATTCTCGAATATTATGGCATACTTGCCATAACCGACCAACGCAAGCACATCGCCCACATTGTGGAAAAGCGAGATCCACACCGGATTTAGGCCTAAGATGACACACACGAGCAGAATGAGCAGCGGAACTTTGCCGTCTTTAGGCTGAATGGTAAAGTAGGCAAAAGCATATAAAGGGACGAGTAATAAGGCCGACTTGTGAATGAAACTCAGTATAATCACGCACGCGAAATAAGGCAGCCACTTCTTCTCCCTAATGAGTAAAGCCATTGGCACAAAGGCGCATACCACAACGTATTGGCGGATAAGGTTCATCCAACAAATGAAGTAGAACCCCAGCATTATGTTGAGTCCAATCCACGGAAGCAAGAATTTGCGGTCCTTTACCCCCAGGTACACGAAGCCTATCTGCAAAGCAGCCCAGAAAGCAAAGAAGAAGAAATGGTGCGCATTCAGCAACGCAAACATTTTGCTTATCAACACAAATCCCGGCTCCAAACAACGTGTAAAGTGGCCATAAGTCTTTAATATCTCATACTGCCTGAGATACATCGCATAGTCGAAGCCTGTGTTATAACGTGCTCCAGCCACAATGGCAAACAGTAGTATAGACAACAAGATTTCCCAGCAGTGAAACGGCAAGCCGTCTTTTCCCTGCAACCTAAGCTTGGAGTCGCGCGCACACACGTGCCATCCGAGTCCAAACAAGGAAAGCCCCGTCAACGTGTATACTACTATACTCAACAACACTGCCAACTACGATTTTGCCAAGTTTATTTTTTGTAGATACCGCAGAAGTCCAGGATGATTTTGCCGTTGTCGTATGGTAAAGCCTTGAATTGGTTGTGGGCAGTGAGCATCACAACAATGTCGGCCTGCTTATAGGCTTCATTGAAGTTGACGAGTTTAAACTCCTTATGCTCAACTACATTAGGCTCAACCACGAGTACAGATGCGCCATGACTGTCGGCTACCACGTCTTCTGCGATTTTCACGGCTGGTGACTCGCGCAGATCGTCGATATTGGGCTTGAACGCAAGGCCCATCATGGCCACTACGGGCTTGCGCTTGTGGTCGAGTTCAAACTTGAGAATGGCGTTCTTCACCTTCTCTACACACCAGTCGGCCTTATAGTTATTAATCTCACGGGCCTTGGCTATGATTTGGGCCTGCTCGGGATAAGCTGCTGTGATGAAATAAGGGTCAACGGCAATGCAGTGACCACCTACGCCACAACCAGGCTGCAGAATGTTGACGCGAGGATGCTTGTTGGCCAGCTCTATCAAGTGCCACACATTGATGCCGGCTTTATCGCAAATCATCGACAGCTCGTTGGCAAAGGCTATTTGCACATCACGGCTTGAGTTCTCAGTAAGCTTGCAAAGCTCAGCAGTGCGCGAATTTGTGCGATGTAGCTTGCCGGTCACAAAGTGGGCGTAGAATTCCATCGCCTTGTCGGTAGAGGCCTCGTCGATACCACCTATCACGCGGTCGTTGTGCACGAGCTCATAAATCACATTGCCAGGCAACACACGCTCGGGACAATAGGCAATATTGATCTTGCCCATAAGCTCAGGTCGCTCAGTATAGATGATGTCGGCCATTGACTCGGTTGTACCAACTGGTGAAGTCGACTCAATAACAAACAAGTCGCCGTCTTTGAGGAACGGGATTGCCGAACGCGTTGCAGCCTCCACATAGCTCACATCGGGCTCGTGATTGCCCTTGAACGGGGTGGGAACCACCACAAAATAGGCATCACACACCTCAGGCTTGGTGGCTGCACGCAGTTTGCCGTTCTTCACCACATCTTTCAGCATATCTTCCATGCCGGGCTCGATGAAGTGGAGCTCTCCGGCATTGGTCATGTCCACTATGCGCTGGTTGATGTCAACGCCAAGTATGTCAACGCCGTGCTTTGCGGCGATAATAGCTGTGGGGAGACCTATGTATCCAAGGCCTATAAAACATGCTTTCATATGAATTGTATCTTTTGTGAATTCAGAATTTGTCATTTCTTATATCCATAACCATAACTGTGTCCGTAGCCATAGCCGTAACCATAGCGGTGATAACCATATCCGCCATGGTCCATAATTGTGCCATTGAGAATCACGTTCAGATTCTTGTAACGCTTCTCTTGATAATACTTCTCAACATCGGGCAACATGCGCTTGTCGAACAGCTCGGCACGGATCACATACACGGTCATGTCGGCCAATTTGTTGATAATCGAGGCATCGGCCACGATTTCAAGCGGTGGACAGTCAATGAAAATATAATCGTATTTCTGCTTTAACTCGGTAATGGTCTGCTCAAGCTTGTCGCTGAAGAGCAACTCGGTGGGGTTTGGCGGGATTGTACCCACTGGCAACACATCGAGGTTGGGGTTGATAGTTCCGCAGACCATGACTGAAGAAAGGTCCTTCACGTGGCCATTGAGATAATCAGAGAATCCTTTTGATGGAGATTTGACAAACGTAGACAAGGAGGCCTTACGCAAGTCTAAGTCGAGCACCAGCACACGATTTCTCTTAATGGCGAAGCTCACAGCAAGGTTCATGGATGTGAACGTCTTTCCCGAACCGACATTGGCCGATGTAAACATAATTGTCTTGCAGCCCTCATACTTGCCGGCCACAAACTCAAAGTTAGTACGCATCACACGGAATGCCTCGTTTATTGAGTCGCCTCCGTCTTCCTTAACCACGATTTCCCGAATGTCCTTGCGCTTGTTAAGGAACGAGAGCAACCCCCTGCTCCGATGATATGACAACGGGATTTCGCCCAGGAAAGGAATGGTGAGCACGTCGAGATCTTTGCGTGAGTGCACCTCAGTGTCGAAATTGCTGATGACAAACAGAATCACCATAGGGATGAAAATACCCAAAGCCAAGCAAATGAGAATTATATTGAGTTTCACAGGCTTTGTGGGCGTCTTTTTCCCGGCAGGCGGGTTGAGCATTTTGGTGTTATATGCTGTAAACGCCTTGGAAAGCTGATTTTCCTCCTTCTTCTGCAGCAGGAAAAGATACAATTGCTCCTTCACCTTCTGCTGACGCTCAACGCTTAAAAGATATTTGGCCTGACGCGGGTTTGAGGAGATTTGCTCCTTGGTTTGTCGCTCGCTTCCCTGTAAGTCGGCAAGTTGGTTGCTGATGGTGGTGATGAGGTTGTCAAGCGAGGCTATAATGGCGCTACGGGTTGCGTCAAGACTCTGGTCGAGATCCTTCACAAGCGGGTTATTGACGCTGCTGTTAGCCACCAAGTTGTTGCGCTGCAGCAGTTTATCGTTATAGGCCGTGATTTGCGCTGCAACCGACTGATTGTCGATACCTGAATTGGCAGGCAGCAATTTGTGGTTGCTCGAACGGCTTTGCAGCTGATGCTTGATGTATTTGGCCATGTAAAGCTGATTGTCGAGCTCAAGAATCTTGCTGCTGGTCTGCTCGGCTTTGTTCATGTAGATATTTTGCGCCGTTGCCAAATCGGGAACCATGTGTTTGCTTTTGAACGATGATATGTCCTCGTCGACATTGCCAAGCTGGCTCTCTATGGTGCGGAGTTCTTCGTCGATGAAGTCGGAAGTGCTGATGGCTTGCTTATTGATGTCTTCAACCCATTTCTTGTTATAGACCTCATACAGGTTGTTAAGCACATCAACCGCCCTGTCGGGGCACTGATCATCGATTCTGACATCGACAACCGATGCCTTGTCGTCGTTCAACTCTACTTGCAAGGCCCCAACATAGGAGTTGGTCACATCGGGGATGTTAGTGCGGGTCACATAAATAGGCAGATCGTACTTGCCGACGTAATTACCAGTCGGCGTGATTCTGATTTTGCCGATAGGGGTTTGGGCCAACTGTCCAAGCGACACCACAATGGGTGTTTGAGTTTCAATTTCATTCCCGTTTTTAACGAATTCTGAAAGTTCGGCCCTGTTGCCGCTTATAAGTTTAATTGTCACTTGAGCATTATCGTCATCAGAAAGGTCGGGCATGGCTACCGAGATGGGTAGCGACTTACCGTAGAGTTCTATCTCATGAAATGTACCCTCAACCTTATAACTCATGTCGAGGTGCAGATTCCGCACCACATCAACCATATAGCTGGGCGATTTGAGTGAAATCATCTCATTATATAAGTTGGTGTTTGACCCCTTGATACCCATGTCGGAGAACTGACTGAACTCACTGGTGAGATTGGATCCGTTGTCATCTTCCTTGATTAGGATAGAGGCTTGCCTTGTATAGGTGGGGGCGGTAGTGAGCACATAGACTGCGCCCAAGGCGAATGTTATTACCAATGCCACCACAAACCAGTACCATTTGGCAAGGCAAAGGTATGTCCAATCCTGCAGACGGGCCAAATCGTCGCTTACTTCGGTTCCGCGTTTAGCACTTCCGTTATAGTATGTTTCTTCTGCCATAATTCAAAGTTATTTAACCACAAGCACAGCAATTGATGTGAGCAGTGAGGCTATTGATATCCAGAAAGATGTAGAGCGGATATTGTTGCCGTTGACAGTGGCCTCGCGGGCTCGAGTGTCGTTCGGCTCAACATATATCATGTCGTTTTGGCGCAAGTAATAAGCCGGAGAGTTGTAGAGTTTCTGCGGGTCGGTGAGGTCGATGCGGTACGACATGAGTTTGCCGTTTTCCTCGCGGGTGAGCAGCACACTCTCGCGCTTGCCATAGATGGTGAGGTCGCCGGCACGGCTCAGCGCGTCGATAAGAGTCACCTTATCGTGATCGATATTGAAACGTCCGGGTTCCTTCACTTCGCCAAGCACCGAATAAGTGAGGTCCAGGAAGCTCACTGTCACCATGGGGTCCTTCAGCAGATTTTTGCTGATAAGCTGCTCTCTAACAAAATTTACAATCTCGTTACGGCTCTTGCCGGCAATATGCAACTTGCCGAGTACGGGAAATTGGATGTCGCCGTTTTCATCGACTGTGTATGATGATATTTGCGAAGTGTTGAGCTGCACATCCGACGACGAGGCACTGTAGTGCCCCACAATGGGCAGGTTGAACAGGTAGGCAAGCTCAGGGTTCTTACTGCTCACCAGTATCGACAGCTTATCACCAGGCTGAGCGGTGATTATCTGCGCCGGTTGCAGCTGTGTAATCTCACCGTCGGGCATATTTTGGAAATAGCCTATCTTTGGTGTTTGGCATGCGCTGAGCATTAAAGCCACAGCTGCAGCAATTGTCAGGTTTCTTAATTTCATTATTTCTGTGTATTTGTTTTCTTTTTGTTGATCAGTGCCGTTATAGTCAGGTTATATATGCCCCAAAAAGCCAATTCGATGACAAGCACCACATTCACATTCAGCCAAAGCGTGAGCCATACTGCTGAAAGTGTCATAAACGTAGCAGTAATGAGGATTGCCACAAGCGAGAAGTGCTGCGACTTGCCTAACTTGAGGTATTTGTGATGAATGTGCCCTTTGTCGGCCTCAAAGAGGTTGTGGCGGCTCAATGCTCTGTTATATACAACCCTAATCACATCGTAGCATGGCAGAATGAGCGGAGCGAATGCCAGCACCATAGGATTAAAACCATCGTGCCCACAATAGTAGTTGTTGCACACAATCACGCCTAAAGCGCACAACATCAAGCCCAGAATCAGCGACCCCGTATCACCCATGAAGATCTTAGTGCGGTTTGCGACGTTTCCCCTAAGATTATACCACATGAATGGGAGCAGTGCCCCGATTAGGGAAACGCTGACTATAGCATAGAAAATCAGTTGGCCACAAATGAGCAGATAGGTAAAATAGACTAATGCCAAGCAACAAAGACCGGAGGCGAGACCGTCGATTCCGTCGATGAAATTGATGGCATTAGTGATGCACACAACAGCCAAGACTGTAAAAGTCCACCCGATAGCCGGGGGTATCTCATAAATGCCAAAAAGTCCGTATAGGTTACCAATCCATAGACCGGATGCACACATGAGCAGGCCGGCTAGAATTTGTCCGAGGAACTTCATGCGATAGCGTAAACCATGCATGTCGTCAACCACACCAAATACCGATAATAACAATAGCGACACTACCACAATGGGAAGTTTCACACCTTGT
>CAVIEK010000016.1:0-26425 GCA_963641805.1 Bacteroides fragilis | reverse complement strand
ACCCGTGACCCCATGCGTGACAGGCATGTATTCTAACCAGCTGAACTAACGCACCGTGTTTGGGGACTTACAACCGGATTTCTCTCCGATTGCGGATGCAAAGTTAAGCATTTTTTCATTACTTGCAAACTTTTCGACGAAAAAACGACCGAAACCACACAATTTCCGCCATTTTCACGGGCCGACTGCTTTTTTTAGGCAATTGCATCATTGCCAGAACGCCTGTTCCGCACATTCCGCAAAATACCAGTAACGGGCATTTCAGCCAAGATTCCCACGACAAGCACAGAACTAAAATTTGGTTAAAGATTGCCGCGTGTTGACGGCAATTGACTATTTTTGTAAGTTGAATCTTATTTCATCAATTTTATAGACTGACGATGCATAAAATAGAATTGGACAACACATTGCCAGCCGTGTTTGCCGGACGCGAAGACGACAACTCGCAGGTATGGCTCAGGCATGTGGAGTTTGAGCGTGGCCAGATGTATCTGATCTCGGCCGAGAGCGGCACCGGCAAATCGTCGATGTGCAGCTACATCTACGGTTACCGAAACGACTACTCGGGCACAATATCCTTTGATGGCCGCGACAGCCGTAACCTTAGCGTGGCCGAATGGTGCGGTGTGCGCTGTAGCCACATAGCGTACCTACCCCAGGAACTAAGGTTGTTCCCTGAGCTGACCGCCTATGAGAACATCGAGCTGAAGAACCGGCTGACCGGCCACAAGACACACAAGGAAATCATTGACTACTTCGAAATGCTCGGCATCGCCGACAAAGTGGACAGCCCGCTTGGCAAGCTGTCGATAGGCCAACAGCAGCGTGTGGCCATAATACGCACCCTGTGCCAGCCATGCGACTTCATTCTGCTCGATGAGCCAGTGAGCCACCTCGACGCTGCCAACAACAAGATTGTGGCAGCGATGGTCACCGACGAGGCCAGACGCCAGGGAGCAGGAGTGATTTCGACATCAGTGGGCAACAACGTGATGATTAACGTAGACAAGGAGCTCAAGCTATGAAAGGATTGATGTGGAAACTGTTGCGCAAGCACATAAGCGCCGTGCAGCTGATAGGATTTGCCCTCGCCAACCTGGTGGGACTCACCATTGTGACGCTGGCAGTGCAATTCTACAACGACGTGCTTCCCGTATTCAACGATGAGGAAAGCTTCATCAGCAAGGACTATCTGATAATAACACGGTCGGTGAGCAGCGCCGGAGCCATGCTCGGCAACAGCAGCGAATTCAGCGACTCTGATATCGCCGACATCGAGAAACAACCGTGGTGCCGCAAGGTGGGACGTTTCGTGAGCAGCGAGTACAGCACCTTTGCCACCATCGGAGCAACCGACGGCAAAGCCATGCGCACCCAGTTCTTCTTTGAGTCTATTCCAAGCGACTTCATCGACATCGCACCGGGCGACTGGGGGTTCGATCCGTCGAAACCCGAAGTGCCGGTAATTGTGAGCCGCGACTACCTGTCGCTCTACAACTTCGGCTTTGCGGCCGCACAAGGCATGCCTAAAATCAGCGAAGGACAGGCAGGAATAATACCACTCGCATTCACATTGACCGGCAACGGACACAACGAAGTGCTTCCCGGGCGCATCGTGGGCTTCAGCAACAGGCTTAACACTATCATTGTGCCCTACGAGTTCATGCGCTGGAGCAACAGCCGCTACGGGCAAGGCGGCAAGCAGCAGCCGTTGCGCCTCATCGTGGAGGTCAACCGTCCGGGCGACGTGAAGATATCAGACTACATGAGCGAGCACCACTATGATGTGGCAGGCGACAAGATGTCGTCGAGCAAGGCCTACTACTTCCTGACCGTCATTATCAGCGTGGTGGCCGTGGTGGGCATAGTCATCAGCCTGCTGTCATTCTTCGTGCTGATGCTTAGCATCTACCTGCTGCTGCAGAAGAACACCCGCAAACTGCAAAACCTACTCCTGCTAGGCTACTCGCCATCGCAGGTGTCGCGCACCTACGTGCTGATGGTGGCAGCCATCAACAGTGTCGTGCTCCTGCTCTCACTGGCACTGACGCTGGCAGCGCGGGCTTACTATATGCTCACCCTGCGGGCCATCGGCACGCAAGGCGGGAGCATGTGGCCGGCAATAGCCGTGGCTGTTGTCATCATGGCAGGCATCACGGCAGGAAACGTAGCCGCTATCAAGCGCAAAGTGGCATCGTTGTGGATCCAGGACTGACCACATGCAAACCGTACCGCCCACGTAAACCCTAACAATCAACAAAAAAAAGGACACAAATGGCCGACAACAATAACAGCAAAATGAGAATCGACATTCTGAGTGTGATGCCTGAAGCGCTGGAATCACCACTCCACTGCTCCATACTGCAACGGGCACAGGACAAGGGACTGGTTGAGATCCACGTCCACAACCTGCGAGACTGGTCGCTGCGCAAGCACCGCAAGGTCGACGACTACCCGTTCAGCGGCAACGCGGGGATGGTGATGCAAATTGAGCCCGTGTGGCGCTGCATGCAAGAGTTGCAGTCACAAAGGCACTACGATGAGGTGATATTCACATCTCCCGACGGCGACATACTTGACCAGCCCTTGGCCAACACCCTCTCGATGGCAAAAAACATAATGATACTGTGCGGCCATTACAAAGGTGTTGACTACCGCATACGCGAGCACCTGATCACCCGCGAGATTTCCATTGGCGACTATGTGCTCACAGGCGGCGAGCTTCCGGCGGCGGTGATTGCCGACGCCGTGGTTCGGCTTCTGCCCGGAGCCATAGGCGACGAACAGAGCGCGCTAAGCGACTCGTTTCAAGATGGTCTTCTCGAGGCTCCGGTCTACACCCGTCCGGCCGAGTTCAACGGCTGGAAGGTGCCCGAGATACTACTGAGCGGCAATCAGGCCAAAATTGACGAATGGAAAATGGAACAGGCATTGGAGCGCACACGCCGCCTGCGCCCAAACCTGCTGAAAGACTGACATACTGCTATGAACAAGCTACTTACCACACTACTCACAATGGTTGTGGCCATAACCACAGCCACGGCAAGCGCTCAGACCACCAGTTCCTTTGCCCGCGACCCCATCAACGACCTGGCGCTCATATATCAGGGCGGCACATTCCGCCCCGACTGGACGCAAAGCGAGTTTGAACCCTATGTGACACACACTTTCAGCGACGGCACACAACGTTGGATATTCGACGGATTTCTATTTCTGGAATTCCGCCGCCAAGGCAATGTGACCTACGCCAACGGATACGGCACAGGCTCAACCCGCACCGACTGGGAATGGCTGATGGACCGCATATTTGAAAACGGCAAGGCCCTCGATGCACTCGACAAATGCATCAGTGCGGCCAAGCAGAAACTTGGAGACCCGGGATTCAAACACAAAGTGGTGCTCATGCTCCCTAGCCCGGAAAACGGAAAGACCGACTGGGGTCGCGTGAACGGGCGCAAACTGAACTTCAACAGCATCGACGACAAAGAAATTGCCGTAAAGTGGTATCTGCAGACGATTTACGACCGCTTCAACAATGCTGGATTCAAAAATCTGGAACTAAGCGGATTCTACTGGATAGAAGAGACCACCACACAGACGGGAAAGGAGCTTCCCACACGCGTGAGCAGCATGGTGCACAAGCTGGGCAAACGCATGTACTGGATTCCATTCTACGGAGCCAACAACAATGACAAGGGCAAATCGATGGGCTTCGACATCACATACCTGCAGCCTAACTACTTTGTGACCAAGGGGCTCACCAAGCAACGCCTCACCGACGCCATTACGAGCGCACTGCGAGTGGGCTCGGCCCTTGAGATGGAATTTGACGAAAGCTCATACAACAATGCCAACGAGCACAATGAGGCTCTTGAGCACATCGAAGCCTATATCGATGCCTTCCAGCGCTATGGAGTGTGGGACAAGGCCTCAGTAGCCTACTATCTGGGCGGCACCGTGTGGGGCGACATGGCAAAAAGCAGCCGAAGCCGCGACCGCCAAGTGCTCGAGCGGCTTGCCCGCATCATCGCCGACCGCCACAGCACACTCCAGGCACAAAAGGCACCCGCAGCCGGCACGACACAAAACGCCGCAAGCACCACCACCAAGCAGACCACCCAAAAGAAGAAATGGTGGCAGCTTGACTGGCATTTTTAACCTATAACTAAACGACACACGCACTATGGCACGATTCAAGAAACTACACGAAAGCGCGGAAAATTTCAAGAACAGATGGATACACCTGCCCTTCATCATAATCATGGCATTCTTTGTGATGTTGTTTTTCTTCGGCGACTACAATTTCATCAACCGCAAAGACTACATCAACCAAATAAGCGCAATCAAGGCTGAGATCAAAGCCAATGAAGACTCGGCTGCGGTGTATGAGGCGAAAAGCCGCGAGCTCGACACCGACCGGCAGACGTTGGAGCGTATTGCCCGAGAGAAGTATGGCATGAAACGCGCCAACGAGGACGTGTATATCACCGACATCCCATAATCTCCAAAGAGACGGGAGCTACGACATATTCTTAATTTTCATAAAACACAAAAAAATGATAAGCGACGAAAAGAAACAAATAGAGATTCAAAACATCACATTGGCAGTGGCTACACTGCTGCTACTCATAACGGCAGCCATGCCCATATTCGGCATGGCCGGCGATTGGGCAAAATACGTGTTTGCCTTCGGAGCAGTGCTGGCATTGGCCGAACGGTTCACTGAGCGGTACAAGGGCAAGAACTTGCGCATACGCCGCCTCTACCGCATGGGAAAGGTCTCGGCAATGTTCTACTGCGTTTCGGCATTCTTCCAGTTCAGCACCATCCTCAACACCAACATGGGCCAATCATGGGGCAACCGTGACTGGCTGGCATTCCTGCTTGCCGGCGCGCTGCTGCAGATTTATGCCTCATTTGCCATTCAGCACGAAGAGAACAAAGAGAAGAAAAAAAACCAAATCGGCAAATAGCCAATGTGCTGATTATTTCATTATCTTTGCAAATGAATGAATGCCCCGTCGCACACAAGCGTCAGCCACTATAGACCGGCGCCGACTTGTGATGCCATTAAAGGCGGTATCACCCACTTATTGGAAACCGAATATGAAAAAGAGACACTTGATAATGTGGACCTGCCTGGCCGCCCCCGCCATCATGGTGGCGCAGCCGCAGGTTGCCGGCAGCGGAGCCGACGGCTACCTGAAGCGCGGCAGGCTGATGTATGAGAATCGCAACTATGCCGGCGCCATCGACCAGACACAGCGCCTCGGCCAGTTGCCCCATGGGGCCGATGCCGGCGAAGAGGCCGCCTACCTGGCCGCCTTGAGCGAATTTGAGCGCGGCAAGACAGGAAGCCTCACAGCCCTTAGGAAATTCATGGCAAACTACCCCACCTCGCCTCTCGCGGTCAATGTCCAAGAGCGCATAGGCAGCTACTACTTCTACCGTGGCGACTACGCCGGCGCCCTCATAGAGTATTCCAAAGTGCGCGAGGGCGCGCTTAATGCCGACGACAACGAAGATATCCTCTATCGTGAAGCATACTGCTACCTGCAGCTCGCAGAATGGGACGATGCCAAGCGACTCTACGACAGGCTGAGCAGCACCAAGCGCTATGCCGACGCCTCGACATTCTACCAGGCCTATATCTACTATGCCAAAGGCGACTACAACAAGGCATACCAGCAGTTCAGCCGCATCAACCGCACCGGGCAGCTCGGATACCAAGCCCAATACTACCTGTGCCAGATTGAATATACCAGCAAGCAATATGACCGTGTGATAAGCCTTGGCAGCAGCCTGCTCAGCGACGATGCCAACGACTATTTCGCCCCCGAGCTGCACCGCCTTGTGGGCGAGAGCCACTACCAGCAGGGCGACGATGCCCAAGCCAAGACACACCTGCAAAGATACATGGCCACGACCGAAGACCCGATTGTGCGCACGGCAGCCTATGCCCTTGGGGTGATTGACTTCAGGCAAAGCGACTGGGACGGAACCATCAGCAACATGAACCATGTGACATCGCAGTCTGATGCCCTTGCCCAAAGCGCCTACCTCTACATAGGCCAAAGCCAGCTCAAAACCAGCCAACTCAACGCAGCCGCCATGGCATTTGAGAAAGCAGCGGGTATGAACTACGACAGTTCGGTGCGCGAGACGGCATTCTACAACTATGCCATCAGCCAGAGCAAAGGCGGACGCACACCGTTCGACCGGTCGATCGACATGTTTGAGCAATTCCTCAACGAATATCCGAAATCGAAATACGCGTCACAGGTCGAGGGGTATCTAATCGACGCCTACCTCACCGCCAGCGACTATGACAAAGCTCTCACAAGCATATCACACATCAAGAACCCGAGTGCCAAAGTGCTCAAGGCAAAACAGACCGTACTCTACAATCTGGGCGTACAGACGCTGAAGAACGACCGTCCTGCCGAGGCGGCAAAATGGCTGCAACAAGCCATCGCAGTAGGCAACTACGACCGGACTATCGTCAACGAGAGCAAACTCTGGCTTGCCGAGGCACAGTACCGCACGGGCAACTATGCCGCAGCCACAACCAACCAGCTGGCCTTTGTGAACTCGGTGTCGAAGTCTGACACCAACTACGGCCTGGCCCAATACAACCTTGGATACTCGCTGTTCCAGCAACGCCGATACGAGGCCGCCAAGAAAGCGTTCCAGAACGCCATCGGCAGCAACACACTCGACAAGAGCCTGCTTGCCGACGCCTACAACCGCATCGGCGACACACAATACTACACAAGCGACTATACCGCAGCTGAGCAAAGCTATGCGCAGGCCGTGACCCACGACACGCAAGGCTCGACCGACTATGCACTCTACCAGAAAGCCATGATGGCAGGGCTCAACAAGCAGTACCAGTCGAAGGCCGACCAGCTGGAGGCGCTACTCAAAGCACACCCCACAAGCAACGTGGCACCGGCAGCAATGCTCGAACGCGGCAATGCCCTCGCCGCTTTGGGTAAAGCCAAAGAGGCAAATGTGGCCTATAGCCAGCTCACATCCAAGTACCCCAAGAGCAACGAGGCACGCAAGGCTATGTTGCAAACCGCCATCGTGAGCAAGAACATCAATGACGAGAACGCCGCCATAAAGGCATATAAGAGCGTGATAACAAAATACCCCACAAGTTCCGAGGCTCAAGCAGCAGCCGAGGACCTCAAGCTCATCTATGCCGACCGTGGCCAGTTGGCGCAGTTCGGCCAATTCCTGAAGAGCATACCTGGCGCACCCACCCTCGACGTGAGTGAAGTGGATCGCCTCACCTTCGAGACAGCCGAAAAAGACGCCATAGCGAGCAAGCCCAGCATCGCCAAGATGCAGGCCTACATCAACACTAACCCCAACGGAGCCTACGTGGCCAAGGCCAACTACTACATAGGGCGCCATGAAGCCAACCGCGGCAATTACACTGCTGCGCTGCAGAGCATCGACGAGGCGCTGAAGTCCGGTACCGATGCCTCGTTTGCCGAAGACGCACTGGCGATAAAGAGCGACATACTCACCAAGCAAGGCCGAACCAAAGAGGCCATCGAGACACTAAAGGCTCTTGAGGCTAAGGCATCGAGCGGTGACAACAAAGTGACCGCCCAGTTGCAACTGATGCGAGCTTACAGCAAAGCCAACCAGTGGTCAGAGGCGGCACGCTATGCCGACCTGGTGCTGTCGACCAGCGGTCTCTCGGCCGACGAAGAGCGCGAGGCAACACTTGAGAGGGCCATCGCAAACTCACACCTGGGCAACAACAGTTCATCGCAGACCGACCTGAAGAAACTCGCTGCCGACGTGCAGACAGAGCAAGGCGCACAGGCAGCATTCCTGCTTGCCAAGGCCCAGTATGACGCACGCAACTATAAGGCATCGGAAAAGACACTCAACTCAATCATTGATGCTGGCACGCCCCACTACTACTGGCTGGGGCAAAGCTTCATCCTGCTTGCCGACATCTACAATGCCCAAGGCAAGACATTTGAGGCATGCGAATATCTCGAGAGCCTGAAGGCGAACTATCCCGGCAAGGACAAGGAGACCTTCAACGAGATTGAGACACGATTGAACAAGTGGAAGAAAAACGGCAAGGCCGCTGCAAAGGCCTCGACGACAAAGACCTCGTCATCGGCAAAAAAACGCAACCAAAGCGCCGACAACAAGAGCACCACAAAGAGCCGCTAAACAACCCACACCAAGAATACATCTTTTTGAGACCACCACATGACAATGAAAAGAATATATATCGTAGCACTCACCGCCTGCATGGCCCCTATGGCTTGGGCACAAGCCCAACAAGCCGCCAAGAAGACGCCAAAGGCCGAAAAGGCGACCGACAAGACCGAGCTGAGGCAGGAAATAACCCTTGAGAAAGACTTCGTGCCAGTAGAGAAAAAGGCCACTAAAAAGAATGTGCTTCCGGCAGTGAAGAAAGCCTCCACAACCGGAAAGGTGTCGCTTAAATACAGCGACTGGGCCGCACCCACCCTTGTGCCAGCACAGATACCCACCATGCTACCCTATGGCTACCGCACACTGCACAACTTCTCGGCAGCACGCGGCTATCTGCAGTTCGGGCTTGGCTCACAAATCAATGCCACGGCAAGTGCCGGCTACAGGCTGATTGACAACGACACTACCGTGCTCAAGGCATGGTTCCAGCACAACAGCACCTGGGCTGGAAAAAACTCGACCCAACTGATCACAACCGACGGCGAGCGGCTCAAGCAGCGGTATAACGACAACACATTCGGCATCGACCTGAGCCACAGGCTTAGCGCAGGCACGCTCAAAGCCGACGCCATGGTGCACTATGACAACTTCAACTACTATGGCGGACAATCGAAACTGTGGAACGACAACAAGCAGACCATTTTCACCGGACGCATAGGAGCCGGCTGGGACGGCGCGAAAGCCATGGGCATGGGCAACCTATACTACCATGCCACGCTGCACTACAACTACACATCGCTCGACCGCGCCATCATATCTGACAACAACGGCATGAGGGAGAGCCTCATACAATTCGGCGCCGGATTCGATTATGCCCACACCGAGACATCGCGCCTGGGCATCGGGCTACACGGCGACTTTGTGAGCACAAAAGCCTGCAAAGACACATACTCCAGCCAAGCCGCAGGCGACACCACACACAACCGTGGAATAATCACGCTCACCCCATTCTATAGCATTCGCACCGACATGATGCGTGCCCAATTTGGCGCCAATGTGGACTTCTCGATCAGCGACGGAGCCAAGCTACGCCTATCGCCAGCGGTGAAACTCGACGTGACCATGGTTGACGGAGCTGTGATTTATGTTGACGCACAAGGAGGCAAGAGACTCAACACATTAGGTGATCTATACTACTATTACCGCTACAGCAATCCACAAAGTGTGCCCACAAGCACATTTGTGCCACTCGATGCCGAAGCCGGTTTCAAGATAGGTCCTTTCAGCGGCTTCTACTTGAAGCTGTATGGCGGTTACGGCATCACCAACGGAGCATTGCTCCCGGCATTCACCCCGGCACTTGCCGATGGCACCGATGCCTCAGCATTGGCCTACGCTTATGCCAACTATATCTATCCCAAGGTGCGCGGCTATAAAGTGGGCGCAGAAGTAAACTACGAGTTCAGGTCATTGGTGGAGTTGAACATCAAAGCCTACTATGCACCGCAGACCAAAGATTACAAAGCCGACGGCTACATGAACGGATACTTCACAGGCATCGACCGGGCCACCACAGTGGGTAGCGCCGACATCAAGGTATTTCCCACACGGCAACTCAACATAGGCGTAGGGCTCGATTACCGTGGAGGCCGCACCCAATGGCAACACACATTCACCACAACGGCAGAGACTGCAATAACGTCCTACAACCTCGACGACGTTATCAACCTGCGCGCCAATGCAAGTTATCGCTTCAGCCCGGCGCTCACGTTGTGGGTCGAGGCAGGCAATCTCCTCAACCGCCAGTGGGACGTGATAGCCG
Organism: Bacteroides fragilis; assembly: GCA_963641805.1. Classification (GTDB taxonomy): domain Bacteria; phylum Bacteroidota; class Bacteroidia; order Bacteroidales; family Muribaculaceae; genus Sodaliphilus. Next base: position 16,410 of record CAVIEK010000016.1, on the reverse strand, counting down.
GCCAAGGCGCACAAAAGCTCAACGTGATGGGCGGAGTGGGACTCGTGTTCTAAACCGTCACATTCACCACACACCATCGGTGGCCACCCTCGTGCAAAAGAGGCTTTATGCCCGCACGACAGTGGCCACCTTTTTTCTCAAAAAGCGCATACTCTTTTCACTTTCTCCAATAAAGAAGGTTTTTATGGTGTAACGTTCATTAAAAACCTGCTAAAGGAATAATGACTGCGTCGCATTAAAAATCACTTATAGCTTTGGCACAAAGGCAAAAATTACTATCTTTGCGTGTTAATTTAGCAAAATTTTAACTGCAACAGATAAAAACAAAAAACATTAAATAATGGCAGCACTAGAAAAAATCAGAAAAAGAGCTGTGATATTGACCGTTGTGATCGGACTCGGCCTCCTCGCCTTCATTGTTGAAGACGGTGTGCAGGCTGCACGTTCATTCTTCAACGATCAGACTGCAGCCAAAGTCGGCAGTGAGAAAATCGACATCATGGAGTTCCAAAAACGCTCCGAAAAGCTTAACGCACAAAATCAGAACCAACAGCAGAAGCAAGACCCAGCAGTGGAGCAGCAACAGTTGCTCGACGAGATGGTGTTTGAGAAGCTGCTTGACCAGGAATATGACAAGGTGGGCATCTATGTGAGCGACAGCGAGCTGAGCGAGGCCCTCACTGGCAAGAACCCCGTCCAGGCAGCCGTGCAGTTTGCCCAGCAGCTTGGTGTTCAGAGTCCGGCGCAGGCCTACGACTTCATTACCAACCCCACAAAATACAAAGTGCAAGAATCGCAGGTGACCGAGATACGCGCCGCGTGGAAGGATATGCAGGATCAAGTGTATAACCAACTGCTCATGCAGAAGCTCTATGTGCTCATCGACGGTTCCATGCAGGCCAACGACCTCGACCGCAAACAAATGCAGGAGGACGGCGAGAACACTTGCTACATCAATTTCGTAAAGAAAGACTACTCAAGTCTGGCCGACGACAAGTATAGCGTGAGCGACAGCGAGATCAAAGCTGAGTATGATAAAGAGAAGGGGCTCTTCAGCAAAGACGAGGACGTGCGCAACATCCACTATATCTCGGTTGACATCACGCCGAGTAAGACCGATCTCGACGCTGCCACCAGGCAACTCGACAACGCTTATACAAAGTTGCAGGCAGCCAATGGAGTAGACCAAGTGCGCACAATGGCCGACTTCAAGGTCGACACACCGAAGGTGTCGCTGAACCAAATCACCGACCAAAAGGTGAAAGACTTTGTGAAGGGAGCCAGCATAGGTGCCGTATACCGTGCCGAGGCCCAGAACAATGTGTACAACATGTATAAGCTCACCAAGGTTGAGCAATCGCTTGACTCGGTGAACATCGCCAGCGTGGTCGTTCAAGGCGACAAGAAACTGCAGGACTCTGTCCTCAACATGCTTAACAGCGGCAAGGCCGAAGCCGATGTTGCCAAAGTGAAAGGCGTGCAAGTGCAGGCAGCACAGTGGCAGCAGATTGCTCTTGCTCCTGATTCGATCAAGAGCAAGATTTCAGCTGCAGGTAGCGGCTATATGGTGCTTCAGTCACAGGCACAAGGTGCCTACCTGTTTAAAGTTGTAGAGAAGAAGGCGCCCAAGACCTACTACACAATCGCCACTGTCACCTATGAGGCATATGCAAGCCAGAAGACAATCAATGACCTGCGCGACAAGCTCCAGAAGTTTGTCAGCGCCAACACCACCGCATCAGCATTCGCAAAGAACGCTGCGAAGGCCGGTTACAACGCCATTGAACTTCAAGTGACACCGAGCACTCCCGAGATTGGTTATAACCCGCAATTCGGTATCGGCCTGCGCGACTCCCGCAAAGCCATCAAGTGGGCATTTGAGGCCAAAGTGGGTGAGGTGTCGCCGATATTCGACGCCAACAACAACAATGCCCTTGTGGTAGTGTGCCTCGATGCAGTATACGACGGAGAGTACTTCCCCGTTGACTATGCTCCCGTGAAAAAATACCTCACCGACAAGGTGCGCAACTCAAAGAAAGGCGACGACTTGATGAAGCAGTTCGAAGGCAAGGCAAAAGACCTTCAGGGATATGCCAAACTGATGGGTTGCTCGATTGACACCACCGAGATTAACTTTGCACAAGACCAGGCGATGAAGATCGACCCGAGCGAGAACGGACTCATCGGCCGCGTGGCTGCCGCCAAAGCCAACACTCTCGTTGGTCCATGGAAGGGCAACAGCGCCGTTTGGGCATTCCAAGTGGTGAAGGTGGAGAAGAGCCAGCGCAAGCCGGCCAAACAAGAGCTCGACGCACAATTTGCCCGTACCCGTGGCTCACAAGTGGTATGCCAGCCCCAGATGCTCTACGGCATCCTGAGCAAAGCCACCAAGGTCAAGAAGAACCTCATCAAATTCTATTGATAACAGGTGCCCCTCTTGCGGGCAAACCATAATATAGCACGAAAGCGGAGCTTCCCGAATGCGGGAAGTTCCGCTTTCGTCATTTCATTATGGAACTTTGACGCATAATGGCTACCTTTGCCACATGATACCGCAGTCATTCAAAAGCCCAAAACCCTATAGGAGCATTTTGCGGCTTGCCGCCCCCATTATGATAGCACAGATTGGCGCAATCATCACCGGTTACGCCGACACCATCATGGTGGGACACTATACCACCCTGGCACTTGCATCGGCTTCGTGGGTCAACAACATGTTCAACCTCATTACGATCACGATACTCGGGTTCTCCTACGGCATCACCCCCCTTGTGGGAGCGCTCCACGCCCGCGGCGACTCATGGGGTAGCGGCGAGATGCTGCGCAATGCCGCCGTTGCCAACGGAGCTTTCGGGCTGGTGATGATTGCAATATGGGGCGTAATCTACCTCAACATCGACCACATGGGCGTTCCTGTGGAGTTGCTGCCAATGGTGCGTCCCTACTACCTGACGATACTATGGTCAATGTTTCCGCTCGTGGTTATAAACGTGTTGCGCCAGTTCACCGACGCGCTTACCCACACAAGCGTGGGCATGTGGATACTCACTTGTGGCAACGGGCTGAATATCGCTGGCAACTATGCACTGATTTTCGGCAATTGGGGATTCCCGGAATTAGGTTTATATGGTGCCGGCATCAGCACATTGGTCTCGCGCATGATAATGGCCGCCGCATTTGTAGCGGTTATTGCCTTAAATCGCCGCTACCATAAGCAGGCCGGCGGATTCGCACACGGTACAACACGCAAAGCCGACGTGCTGAGGGTGAGCCGCATATCACTGCCAGTGGCGTTGCAGATGGGCATGGAGACAGGCATATTCACTGTAGCGGCACTCATGGTTGCCAGGTTAGGATCCAACTCGCTGGCCGCCTATCAAGTGCTTGTGATGCTTGGCAGCATAGGATTTATGGTCTATTACGCCATCGGGGCCGCTACATCGATAAAAATCGCCGGGTGCTGTGGCAACGGTAATATCGGGCAGGTGCGTGCCGCATCACAAGCAGGCCACACGATTACCATAATCATGGCCACAGTGGCCGGAATGGTGTTTGTGGGACTCGGGCAGCGGTTGCTGTGGGTGTTCACTTCAGACGCCGAAGTGCGCGCCATTGCCATGAGTGCAATGTGGATTCTCGCGGCCTACCAGCTTGGCGACGCTACCCAAGTAGCTTATTCCAATTCGCTCAGGGGCATCGGCAAGACATCACCGGTGATGCGCATTGCATTTGTGAGCTATGTGGCAGTAGGCATTCCACTGCTGTATGTGCTGGCATTTGCAGCCGGTTGGGGTATTCAAGGCATCTACGCCGGATTTGTTGTATCTCTGTTCACTGCCGGAGAACTGTTCAGGCGAAGTTTCAACAAAAGCCTCGGCACGATGTGGGAACAAAAGACATGGGAGACAACAGCACTTTAATCAGTGTTTTTTTCATTATCAGAGCAATTTGGCGTAACTTTGCACCAGCCTTGAGCCATTAAGGCGCGATTTATATATAATAATCAAAATGTGACGCACGACTTTTCCCCAGAAGACCGTAGCCGAACGATACTGACATAAAGAAATCATATTTATTGCAATAAAAACGATATTCTATCAAAAAAAGACATGTTAGAAAAAACCAAAGTACTATTCCGTCAAAGCATTGTAGTGCGCTTTTCGGGCGACAGCGGTGATGGCATGCAGCTTGCCGGCAACATTTTCTCGAATGTTTCGGCTGAAGTGGGTGACCAGATTTCGACTTTCCCCGACTATCCCGCCGAGGTGCGCGCACCCCAAGGCTCACTAAACGGTGTTTCGGGCTTTCAGGTGCATATCGGCCACGGAGTGCACACCCCCGGTGACGAGTGCGACGTGCTGGTATCGATGAATCCGGCCGCTCTTAAACAGAACGCCAAATTCCTCCACAAAGGTGGTGTGGCCATCGTCGACATTGACTCGTTCAAGAAGGCCGACCTCGACAAGGCCCTTTTCAAGACCGACAAGCCCTATGAGGAAATAGGACTGAAGGCCCAAGTAGTGGAAGTGCCCATGACATCGATGGTGAAAGCCGCTCTTGCCGACAGCGGGATGGACTTCAAGGCACAGATGAAGTGCCGCAATATGTTTGCTCTTGGTCTTGTGTGCTGGCTGTTCAACCTGCCGCTCGACGGAGCCTTGCGTTTCCTTAAGAATAAGTTTGCCAAAAAGCCTGCCGTGTATGAAGCCAACGCAAAAGTGGTGCGCGGCGGTTTCGACTACGGCCACAACATACACGCCTCAGTGTCGACCTATCGCATCGAGACCGACGACGTGAAGCCAGGCATCTATACCGACGTCAACGGCAACAAGGCCACCGCGTGGGGTCTTATCCTTGCATCGGAGAAGAGCCATCGCCCGCTTTTTCTGGGCAGCTACCCCATAACCCCCGCCACCGACATCCTGCATGAACTCGCCAAGCGTCGCGACTTGGGCGTAAAAGCCTGCCAGATGGAAGACGAGATTTCAGGCATCTGCTCGGCAATAGGAGCCTCCTATGCGGGCAACCTTGCCGTGACGAGCACATCTGGTCCCGGACTGTCGCTCAAGAGCGAGGCACTTGGTCTGGCTGTAATGGCCGAGCTTCCGCTTGTGCTCATTGATGTGCAGCGCGGAGGCCCGTCGACCGGCCTGCCCACCAAGACAGAGCAGACCGACCTCACCCAAGCCCTTTATGGCCGCAGCGGCGAGTGTCCGCTGGTGGTGGTGTCGGCCCTGTCGCCCACCGACTGCTTTAGGATGGCATTTGAGGCGGCACGCATTGCCATCGAGCACATGACCCCGGTGATACTGCTCACCGACGCGTTTATCGCCAACGGCTCATCGGCATGGCGCCTGCCCGATGAAAACGACTACCCCGAGATAAAGCCCAACTATGTGCCCGAGTCGCTGAAAGACAGTTGGACTCCATATATGCGCAATGCCGAAGGCGTGCGCTATTGGGCCATTCCCGGCACCAAAGGCCTTGAGCACCGTGTGGGCGGTCTTGAGAAAGACTATGAGACAGGCGTGCTGAGCAACAACCCAGCCAACCACGCCAAGATGGTTGAAGCCCGCGCCCAAAAGGTGGCCAACGTGGCCAACCACATTCCCAAACTCGAGGTGAAGAGCTGCAACGAAGACGCCGACACACTGATTGTGGGTTGGGGCGGCACCTACGGCCACATCTACACAGCCTATGAGCAGCTCAACGAGGCCGGCATGAAGATCGACTTTGCGCAATTCCGCTATATCAACCCGCTGCCGAGCAACACCAGCGAGGTGCTCAAACGCTACAAGACGGTGATTGTAGCAGAGCTCAACCGCGGCCAGTTTGCCGACTATCTGCAAGCCAAGAATCCGAATCTCAACATCAAGCGCATCAACAAGGTGGAGGGGCAGCCGTTCCTCGTGCACGAGATTGTGGATGCTGTTAAACAAATCAAGGAGGGCAAATGATCATGGACAATCAGAACAACACACAGACATACCAACCCAAGGACTTCAAGAACGACCAGACCGTGCGCTGGTGCCCAGGTTGTGGCGACCACGCCATCCTGAACGTGCTGCACAAGGCCATGGCCGAGCTCGGAGTTCCTCCACATGAGACTGCAGTGATATCAGGTATCGGCTGCAGCTCTCGACTTCCTTATTACATGAACACCTACGGCTTCCACACAATCCATGGCCGTGGCGGGGCTGTTGCCTCGGGTTTTAAGGTTGCCAACCCAAGCATGATGGTGTGGCAAGTTGCCGGCGACGGCGACGGACTTGCCATCGGCGGCAACCATTTCATTCATGAGGTGCGACGCAATGTGGACGTCAACCTACTGCTACTGAACAACAAGATTTACGGCCTGACCAAGGGACAGTACTCGCCCACAAGCGACCGCGGATTTGTGTCGAAGTCATCGCCTTACGGCACTACCGAGGACCCGTTTGTGCCGGCAGAGCTGGTGTTTGGTGCCCGCGGCACGTTCTTTGCCCGCGGCATCGACGTGGAGCTCAAGGTGGGACAGGAGATTATGGTTGCCGCCGCACGCCACAAAGGCTGCTCAGTGGTTGAGATTCTGCAAAACTGCATGATCTTCAACAATGGCATCCACAACTACATCACCGACCGCGCTACCCGTGCCGACCGCACAATTCACCTTGTTCACGGCGAGAAGATGATTTTCGGCAAGGACAGCGACAAGGGTATCGTTCAAGACGGTTTCGGTCTCAAGGCCGTTAAATTGGGCGAGGACGGTTACACTATCGACGACGTGCTTGTGCACGACGCCCACTGCCAGAGCAACTTCCTGCACCAGCAACTCGCCATGATGGACGGGCACGAACTGCCTCTCGCCATAGGCGTGATACGCGACGTGGAGGCTCCGAGCTATGAGGCCGAAGTCGAGGCACAAGTGCGCGAAGTGCAAGCCAAACACGGATTCAAGTCGCTTCGCGACATGATTCTCGCAGGTGACACCTGGGAGGTGAAATGACGCGATGCAGGATTCGGCCGTAACGGTTTGCTGACGTCGTTGGCGCTGGCCACTGCAGAAAAGCATCAGATGCAATCTTAACAAAACACATTACCGAATCGAGCCGGAGGCGAAGCACCACCAAGGTGCCACCTCCGGCTTTTTATGTCCACAGCCAATTGACCGCCTGAAATGAATTGTCGGAGAAATGCATTTTCGAAAGTTATTTGACAGCTATGGCACGGTTATGTTGGAGAAATGCGAAAAAAAGTCTAATTTTGTAGAAACTGGGTCGCATTTGGATTTTGCTCCTGCCCGGCCTAACGCATCAACAAGAAAAAACGCAAGCAATGGAAAATATCAATGAGGTTCAAGACGAGATCATAGACGAGTTTTCAGGCATGACCGACTGGATGGACCGTTACCAGTATATCATAGAGCTCGGGAACAGCCTTGAGACCCTTCCCGAAGACCAGAAGACGGCCGACAACCTGATTGACGGCTGCCAAAGCCGTCTGTGGCTCAGCGCTGACTACAGCGATGGACACATACACTTCAGCGCCGACAGCGACGCCATTATCGTGAAAGGAATAGTATCGCTGCTCATAAGGGTGCTCAACGGCCGCACACCACAAGAGATTCTCGACACCGAGCTTTATTTCATTGACCGCATTGGCCTGCGCGACCACTTGTCGCCCACCCGAAGCAACGGTCTGCTGTCGATGGTGAAGCAAATGCGCATGTATGCACTTGCCTTCAAATCCAAGGAAGACAACTGATCCACAAAACCGGCAAAAAACTATTAATAACCCAAAAAATAAAGAATTACACATGCTAAAAAATCATCCCAAAGGACTAATCGCAGCCGCCCTTAGCAACATGGGCGAACGATTCGGCTACTACATCATGGCAGCCGTGCTGTCGCTGTTCCTGTGCTCAAAATTCGGTTTGAGCGACACCAGTGCAGCAACCATCTACTCGGTGTTTTTGGCCGGCATATATGTGCTGAGCCTCGTGGGCGGCATCATAGCCGACCGCACCCAGAACTACAAGGGCACCATTATGGTGGGTATCATAATCATGGCTCTTGGCTATGTGTGCCTGGCAATTCCCATCACCGCCACATCGGCCAACTTCACCAGCCTGCTGGTGCTCACTTGCGCCGCACTGGTGCTCATTGCCTTTGGTAATGGTTTGTTTAAAGGCAACCTGCAAGCTATCGTGGGCCAGATGTATGACGACTTCGAGGCAAAGACGCTGAAAGAAGGCGGACAAGAGGCGCTCAACAAAGTGAAGGGCCGTCGCGACACAGGTTTCCAAATTTTCTACGTGTTTATCAACATCGGCGGACTTGTGGCCCCGTTTATAGCTCCGTTCCTGCGCAGCTGGTGGTTGGGTCTGCACGGATACAAATATGTGGCCGAGCTTCCCGCTTTGTGCCACCAGTTCATCAACAACACCTTGCCAGCCGACCAGACAGCCAACATGCTCAACTACATGTCGCAGGCCGGAATTACTGGTGCTGCAAGCATTGAGAACTGCCAGGCCTACCTCGAGGTTTTCAACCAAGGCGTACACTTTGCTTTCATCGCATCGGTGGTGGCAATGCTCATATCTCTCACCATATTCCTAACCCAAAAGCAGAAATTCCCGACCCCCGGAAAGAAAGAGGCTACTGGCGCTGTGAGCTACACAGCCGAAGAGAAAGCCTCTATGGCCAAGGAGATTAAACAGCGCATGTATGCCCTCTTCGCAGTGCTTGGTGTGGTGATTTTCTTCTGGTTCTCATTCCACCAGAACGGAGTATCGCTCTCGTTCTTTGCCCGCGACTTCGTGAAAACCGGTCAATTCCCGCCCGAATTCTGGCAGGCAGTCAACCCATTCTTCGTGATTGTGCTCACACCGGTGATCATGGCCATATTCGGAGCCTTGAGCAAGCGAGGCAAAGAGATAAGCACACCGCGCAAGATTGCCATCGGTATGTTCATCGCCGGTCTGGCCTATGCGTTCCTTGCCATTTACTCGTTTGTGGCAGGATATCCCTCGGGCGAATCGTTTGTGGGTCTTGAGGCTACCGCACGCGAGGCCATGAAGGCTGGCGCATGGGTGATGATTGTCACCTACTTCCTGCTTACTGTGGCTGAGTTGTTCATCTCTCCACTGGGCCTGTCGTTTGTGTCAAAGGTGGCACCCAAGAGCATGCTCGGCCTCTGCCAGGGCTTGTGGCTTGGTACTACAGCACTGGGCAACATGCTGCTGCCCATCGGCGCCCTGATGTATAACAAGATTGACCTGTGGCAGTGCTGGGGCGTATTTATCTGCGTATGCTTCATCTCGATGGGCGTAATGCTCGGCATGGTGAAGTGGCTTGAACGCGTAACTAAAGCCTAAGGAACCATCCCTAAATGACATACCGCGCAATGGGAGGCACGCAAAAGCCTCCCATTTGCTTTTAGCGCAAAACAAGACATCTACAATTTATAAACATTAAAAAAGAGCAACAAATCATGTTTAGCAATCAACCCAAAGGACTCTACACGCTTGCTCTTGCCAACACAGGCGAGAGATTTGGCTACTACACCATGATAGCGGTGTTTGTCCTGTTTTTGAAGAGCAATTTCGGCCTCGACCCGGCAGTGGCAGGCGGAATCTACAGCGCATTTCTGATGCTTGTGTACCTTATGCCCCTTGTAGGGGGCGCACTTGCCGACCGCTTCGGCTACGGCAAGATGGTGACACTGGGCATTGTGGTAATGTTTTTGGGCTATATGGCCCTATCGCTGCCACTCGGCGGCGGCAATGAGGCCATAGCAAGCATGCTCGGAGCCCTGTTGCTGATCAGTGTGGGTACAGGGCTTTTCAAGGGTAATCTGCAGGTGATGGTAGGCAACCTCTACGACGATCCGCGCTATGAGACCAAACGCGACGAGGCTTTCAGCATATTCTACATGGCCATCAACATCGGGGCGCTATTTGCCCCCACTGCAGCCGTAAAGGTGATGGACTATGCGCAAAGCCAAGGCGTGAGCGTGGCCGACAGCTACCATTATGCCTTTGCCGTGGCATGCGCATCGCTTATTTTGTCGATAGCCATCTATTACTTTGGCCGCAGCACATTCCGCCATGTTGAGAGTGCCGTAAAGAAGGCCGATGGGAAGGAATCGCAGGGGACACAACTGAGTGCCGCCGACACACGGGCGCGCATCGTGGCTCTGGTGCTTGTGTTTGCCGTGGTGATTTTCTTTTGGATGGCATTCCAGCAAAATGGTCTCACGCTCACCTTTTTTGCTGATGAGTTCACGGCCCGCACATCAAGCGGTGTGCTGAGTATGACATTCGATGTGACCAACCTGGTGCTGCTCATAGTGATCGTGTATGCCGCATTCGCCCTATTTCAAGGCAAGACACGCAAGGGACGCACTATCGCCGGCGTGATAATAGCCGGATGCATTGCCGCCCTTGTGTGGAAATACCACACACTTGCGCCCGTTACGGCTATCAGCGCACCCATATTCCAGCACTTCAATCCATGCTATGTGGTGGGGCTGACACCCGTGTCGATAGCCCTCTTCGGATGGCTTGCACGCAAGGGCAAAGAGCCAAGTGCCCCGCGCAAGATCGCATTGGGCATGCTTGTGGCGGCAGTGGCCTATCTGGTGCTCGCCATCGGGTCGGTGGAACTGCCCTCGCCCGTAGAGCAGGCTCAGGCCGTGAAGAACGGCACAGCCACATTCGCTTCGCCCAACTGGCTTATCATAACCTATCTGATAATGACATTCGGTGAGTTGTTGCTCTCGCCCATCGGGTTGTCGTTTGTGTCAAAGGTAGCTCCACCCAAATACAAGGGACTGATGATGGGCGGCTGGTTTGTGAGCACAGCGGCCGGCAACCTTCTCGTGGCCGTAGGAGGCCTTCTGTGGGGCTCAATTCCACTGTGGATGGTGTGGGGCGTATTTGTGGTGCTTTGTCTCATCTCGGCCCTGTTTATGATGGCTATAATGAAACGGCTTGAAGCTGTGTGCTGACGGCACACAGCCATGCTATACAGACCGACGGCGGCATCCCTCACCATGAGAGATGCCGCCGTCAGTGTATGCGTTTGAGATTAGCCCCCCCTGACGGATTTCACCCCTGCAACAAGTCGAGCATCTGCCTGGCAGTAAGCCCCGATTTCGGGTGTCTCCATTGCGGCGATGTCTCGGCGAGAGGCGTAAGGTAGAAATAACGTTCAGCAAGGTGAGGATGTGGCACACACAACTGCGGGGTGTCGATTATCATATCGTCGACTGCCACGATGTCGATGTCGACAAGGCGGTCGGCATATCCGCCCGAGGCATCACGGTGGCTGCCCGACCCCAACGAGCGCTCGATTTCATGCAGTGAGTCGAGCACATCAAGCGGCTCACGGTCTATGGCCACCACGACCTCCATGTTGAGGAATGAATTGTCTGACTCATAACCCCATGCCGGAGACACGACCGTGTGGCTGCGCGCCACACGGCGACCCATCGACTCGAGAGCGGCAGCGGCTGCGTTGAGCATGGCACGGCGGTCGCCAAGATTAGACCCTATGTTGAAATGATACGTCAGCATTTTCATTCATTTCCTTCTTGTCGGGAACGGCAAATGCCCGGGCTGAGGAAAGAGCCCTGCTACGTGCTGTTGCGCTCGCGGCAGGGCTCTTCAATCTATAATTATCTATGGCTCACACTGGCATTCGGGGGAAGTCATAAACCTACTTCCCTCCTGCAGCCCAATGGCGCATTTACAACTTCTTCTGGATTTCTATCTCCTCAAATGCCTCAATGATGTCGCCTGCGACGATATCATTGTAGCCCTGAACACTTAAGCCGCACTCGAAGCCCATACCCACTTCCTTGACATCATCCTTGAAGCGCTTGAGAGAACCGAGTGCTCCGGTGTAGCGCACGATACCGTCGCGAATGATACGCACCTTGCATGTGCGCTTGATTTTACCCTCACGCACGATAGCACCGGCAATGGTACCCACCTTCGAGATGTGGTAAACCTCCTTGACTTCGACATTTCCGGTAACCTCTTCCTTGATTTCAGGCGAGAGCATACCGGCCATTGCGTCCTTGATTTCCTCAATGGCGTCGTAGATGATTGAGTAGATGCGTATGTCGACTCCCTCTTGCTGCGCAAGACGCTTGGCATCAGCCGACGGACGCACCTGGAAGCCGATGATATAGGCATCGCTGGCGGCAGCCAGAGTGACATCGCTCTCGGTGATGGCGCCCACAGCCTTGTGGATGACATTGACCTGAACCTCGGGGGTCGACAGCTTGATGAGTGAGTCACTGAGAGCCTCTATCGAACCGTCGACATCGCCCTTGACAATGACATTGAGCTCGTGGAACTCGCCGAGCGCACGACGCCGGCCGAGGTCTTCGAGAGTGAAACGCTTCTGTGTGCGTAGGCCGAGCTCACGCTGTAGCTGCTCACGCTTGTTGGCAATCTGGCGTGCTTCCTGGTCGGTGTCCATAATGTTGAACTTGTCGCCGGCAGTAGGAGCACCATCGAGGCCTAGAATCAAGGCAGGCGACGACGGACCAGCTTCCTTGATGCGCTGGTTGCGCTCATTGAACATGGCTTTCACCTTGCCGTAGTGTGTTCCGGCAAGCATGATGTCGCCCACGCGGAGAGTACCGTTATCGACGAGCACTGTCGCCACATAGCCGCGTCCCTTGTCGAGCGACGACTCGATGATTGAGCCCGAAGCCTTACGGTTGGGGTTTGCCTTAAGGTCGAGCATGTCGGCCTCAAGCAGCACCTTGTCCATAAGCTCCTGCACCCCTATGCCCTTCTTGGCCGAGATGTCCTGGCTCTGATACTTGCCGCCCCAATCCTCTACGAGGTAGTTCATTCCGGCAAGTTCTTCTTTTATCTTGTCGGGGTTTGCTCCCGGCTTGTCGATTTTGTTGATGGCAAAGACAATGGGCACACCGGCAGCAGAAGCGTGGTTTAGGGCCTCGATTGTCTGAGGCATCACGCTGTCGTCGGCAGCCACAATCACAATCACGATATCGGTAACTTTCGCGCCACGGGCACGCATTGCGGTAAACGCCTCGTGGCCTGGAGTGTCGAGGAATGTAATGCGGCGTCCGTTGGCGAGCTTCACATTGTAGGCTCCGATGTGTTGTGTGATACCACCGGCTTCGCCAGCGATTACGTTCGACTTGCGAATGTAGTCGAGCAACGACGTCTTACCATGATCCACGTGACCCATCACGGTTACCACCGGCGGGCGTTGCTGCAGGTCCTCAGGACGGTCCTCCTCTTCGTGAATGGCCTCGGCCACATCGGCACTCTCATATTCAGTCTTGAAACCGAATTCCTCGGCAACGATATTGATAGTCTCGGCATCAAGACGCTGGTTGATTGAAACCATCACACCAATGTTCATGCAAGTGCCTATTACCTTGTTGACAGGCACATCCATCATCATAGCCAAGTCGTTGGCCGTAACAAACTCAGTAAGTTTCAGGGTCTTCTTTTCGGCTGCCGATGCTGCTGCCTCCTCACGTTCCTCCTCACGCACAGCCTCGCGTTTCTCGCGACGCCATTTTGCGCTCTTCTTCTGAGTTTTTGCCGTGAGGCGAGCCAGCGTCTCCTTCACCTGACGCTGCACGTCTTCCTCGCTGACCTCGCTCTTGAAAGGTTTTTTGCCCTTCTTCGCATTGTTGCGCTTGCCGCCCTGGGCATTGTTGCCACCCTGGTTGCGGTTTCCGCCCTGACCGCCATTCTGCTGGATTTGAGCGGCGCTCTTCTCTATGTCGATTTTCTCTTTCCCGATGCGACGGCGTTTCTTGCGCACGCCATCGTCGGTAGTGCCTTGTGCATTGGCCACACCGCCTTGCTGCTTACGAGCCTTCTCCTTACTGATGCGCTCGCTGCGGCGTTCCTCCTTACTCTTTTTCTTGGGCCGTGTCTGCTGATTAATCGATGACAAGTCGATTTTTCCGAGAATTTTGGGAGTGTTCTTAATTGTTGCCGTACCATAAGTGAACACCTCTGGTTCTTTCTTCTCATCAGGCTCAACCTCAGATTCAGTCTGTGGCTGTTTAACAGTCACAGGAGCATTGGCCTTAGGAAGCTCGGCCTCAACATCCTTTGATGCCTCGCCCGACTCTACTGCCTCGGGTTGCTTCTCGGCTGCCGGAAGTTGAACTTCGGGAATTTCATTTTCTGGCTCTACTGCCACTGCTGGTTGCTCCTTCAGCACCGGTTGATTCTCCTTGGACGGCTCAGACTCAACCTGCGCAGGCTTTGCCTCGGTGTCTGTCGGCTTTGCCTCTACCGGCTTCGGCGCGGGTTCGGCCACGGGTTTACCTGTGGACAAATCTATCTTGCCTAGCACCTTGGGCCTTGGCACCTCAATCTTAATCTCTTCAGCAGCAGCGGCCGCCTTGCTGGCTTTTTGCGCCTGTTGCTCCCTAGTGAAGATAGCCGATTTCTCTTTTTGCGCCTTGTCGGAACCGAATTCCTTAACGAGCATGGCATAGACTTCTTCAGAAATTCTTGCGTTGGGGCCCAAATCGACTTCAATGTCCTTCTTGTGAAGGTAGTCCCTGATCGACTGAACGCCAACATTTAAATTTGATGCTACTTGACTTATCTTTATACGCATATTTTTCTGTGAGTTGTTGTTATATTGAAGAATTAAGTAATGCCGCCTTTCGAGGCACGGCGATGTGAAGGTGGAGGCGGCCGGCCGCCTTGGGCCGATTATTCTTCAAACTCGGCTTTGAGGATGCTGATGACATTGTCAACGGTGTCTTCCTCAAGGTCGGCCTTCTCGATAAGCTCCTCACGTGGGGTGCGCAGCACGGCCTTGGCTGTGGCACAGCCCATGTTTTTCAGAGCCTCAACCACCCAGTCGTCAATCTCATCCTTGAATTCATCGAGGTAGATATCCTCTTCGCCTTCGGCCTCAAGGTCGCGGTACACGTCGATGGAGTAACCGGTAAGCATCGAGGCGAGCTTGATGTTGAGACCGCCCTTGCCGATTGCCAGCGACACCTCCTCGGCTCGCAGGAACACCTCGGCTCGCTTGCTCTCCTCGTCGAGGCGTATGCTTGAGATCTTTGCCGGACTGAGCGCGCGCTGAATGAACAGTTGGGGATTAGACGTGTAGTTGATCACATCGATATTCTCGTTGCGCAACTCACGCACGATACCGTGAATGCGGGCACCTCGCACACCCACGCAGGCGCCCACTGGATCAATGCGGTCGTCGTAGCTCTCAACGGCTATCTTGGCACGCTCTCCCGGAATACGGGCCACTGCGCGAATCACGATAAGGCCATCGTGTATTTCGGGAACCTCGAGCTCAAACAAGCGGCGCAAGAACTGCTCACAGGTGCGCGACACGGTAATCTTCGGATTATTGTTTTTGTTGTCAACATTATAAATCACGGCACGCACGGTTTCACCCTTGCGGTATACGTCGGTGGGAATCTGCTGGTCTTTAGGAAGAAGCAACTCATTTTTATCCTCATCCATGAGCAGAACCTCACGCTTCCATACTTGATAGACCTCACCAGTCACAAGGTCACCCTCCAAATCCTTGAATTTGGTATAGATGGCATCCTTCTGCAGGTCGAGAATCTTGCTCGCAAGAGTCTGGCGCAGGTTAAGAATCGCGCGGCGGCCAAACTTGGCGAACTCGATTTTGCGTGAGTGCTCCTCGCCGACCTCGGCATCGGGATCGGGGTTCTCGTCGTCGTTGCGTGCGTCGGTGAGTGATATCTGGCGGTTGGGATTCTCAACCTCGCCATCAGGAACCACGTCAAGACGCTGGTAGATCTCGCAGTCGCCCTTATCGGGATTCATGACCACGTCAAAGTTCTCGTCGGTGCCAAACATTTTAGCAAGCACGCTTCGGAACGATTCCTCCAAGACACTTATCATCGTGGTCTTGTCGATGTTTTTCAGCTCTTTAAATTCCGCAAATCTGTCGGACATGTCGACAGTTTCTTGTTTCTTAGCCATAGTGTTTACTTAAAACTGGATTATATTCTTTGTATATTTTATTTCGCTGTAGTTCAGTTGCACGTCGACCTCTACAAGTTCGGGGCGTTTCTTCCCCTCAGGCTTCACCTTGGTGACAACACCAAGCGTCACCGTATCATCGCCGGCGGCCTTCAACGTGCCTTTGAGCTTGCGCCCATCGGCTGTGAGCACCTCAACCTCGCCTCCGAGGTTTTTCTCATACTGCCGCCTCACTTTGAATGGTGCTGATATTCCATAAGACCCTACAGTGAGTTCAAAGTCCTCAACATCGCGATCGAATGCCGCAAGCACGGCATCGTTGACGCTCACGCAGTTGTCTATGGTCACGTCGGTCATACTGTCGAGCAACACCTCCACGCAGTTGTCGTGGCTCACGGTCACCTCAACCAGAAAAAGCTCTGTCCCTTCAA
>CAVIEK010000015.1:0-26700 GCA_963641805.1 Bacteroides fragilis | reverse complement strand
AAAATAAATTATGGGATAGATAACTTTCATAAATCAACTTAAAAAAACATTATGAGATCACGCAACACCATTATCGCCATTGCGATGGCATCGACAGCCTTCTTTTTCGCAGCATGCAACAAAGACAATGAGGAAGAGCAGCAGACCCCAAGGACGGAAATCCAGTTGACGCAAAGCCAGAAGCAAATTGCAGAAAACGGCAACGAATTTGCCATCAACGCGTTCAAGGCTGCCAACCACACAAGCGAGAACACACTCATTTCCACATATAGTTCTCAGTTATCACTTGCGATGCTTGCCAACGGAGCCAAAGGCGAGACACTCAGCGAAATAGTCAATGCACTACACATCGGCACAGCTTCGGTCAACGACCTAAACGAATTCTACAAGACCGTCTCGGCCGGACTAACAACAGCAGACAGCAAGGTCAGTCTAAAGCTAGCCAATGCTATTTGGACAGCAAACACAATCACGCCCCACACCAGCTACATTGATGCTTTGGAGAACAATTACAGCGCAAAAGCAGAAAGCATTGACTTCGGCAGTCCAAACGCACTGGCTACAATAAACAAGTGGGTCAGCGATGTAACGGGTGGAAAAATCAACAAACTTTTCAAACAAATTGATCCGTCATCCTCCATATGCATTGTCAACGCTATGGTTTTTGAAGGTAAATGGGCCCATCGATTTGTGACAAAAGCTGCTCAAAACACATCTTTCAAAAATTGGGAAAACGAGCAAGAGCAATGCATTATGATGAACGGAACTTTTGACGCAGGAATAGCCAAACAAGACGATGCCAACATGCTTGAATTGGATTACGGCAACGGATCATTTGTGATGGACGTCATTCTACCCAAGGATGGGAACAAAATCAACGACTTTGTGGCCAATCTCACAACAGAGCGCATAAACAACTACATATCGGCAGTGAAACCCACCGGTTCTGTGGTTGTCCAGTTGCCCAAATTCGAGGCAAAATACAACCTCAATCTGATTGAGCTACTCCAATCACTTGGGATAAACAATATATTTGGCGATGCAGACTTTAGCGGAATCGCAGATAAAAAGATGACTGTCACTCAGTATACACAACAATCATGGATAAAGGTTGATGAGGAAGGAACTAAATCCTCCACATCCACGGGCATTGTCATTGGCGACGTGGCTTATGTTGGCGGTACGTTTACGGTCAACAGTCCGTTTGTGTACATGATAAGGGAGCGGTCTACCGGGGTAATACTGGCAATCGGCAAAGTGCAGACAATGACCGGCATGCAGTAACCACAATACGTGCAAGGCGCATTAGCATAAGCGCGGGTCCGGGCTGACATGCCCCGATCCGCGCTTCCAGTTGCAAGCTGTAAAAGAGGGAGACTGAACATCACCAATTTATCACCACCATTAGTGATTGTACGGGTGGCAGAATGTGCATAACTTTGCACCAATGAAAAAAGCAGCTAAAATGTGCATGGCAGCAGCAGTTGCATGCCTCGCCTCTCAGGCTTTAGCCAAACAGGCAGCCGACTCGGTAACGCTGGAGGGTGTCACCGTGACCGCCATCAAGCAGTCGGGCGACCTGCGATCACAGGCCACAGCATCGACCGTGATAAGCCGCGCCGATGTGGAGCGCAACGAGCTTACCGGTGCACGCGCCGCATCAGGGCTTGTACCCAACCTTTACATTCCAGACTACGGGTCACGCATGACGTCGACCATATATGTGCGCGGCATAGGCACCCGCATCGACCAACCGGCAGTGGGGCTTAACGTGGACAACGTGCCTGTGCTGTGCAAGGAGAATTATGACTTCGACCTGCTCGACATAAGCCGAATTGAGGTGATGCGCGGCCCGCAGAGCACCCTTTACGGGCGCAACACCATGGGTGGAGTGATCAACGTGTACACACTGTCGCCCATGAGCTACCAAGGCACACGCCTGATGGGCGAGTACTCAAGCGGCAACAGCTATCGTGCCGGAGCGAGCCACTATGCCCGCCTCGGAGAGCGCTTGTGGCTATCAGCCGGTGCCTATTTCACCTCGTCGGACGGTTTCTTCACCAACCTTCACAACTCGCATAAATGCGACTGGGAGCACCAGGGTTACGGGCGAGTGAAACTCGAGTGGCGTCCCAGCGAGCATGTGACCGTGGCCAACTCGCTGTCGCTGACCATGAGCCGCCAGGGAGGCTACCCCTATGAGTATATGGCCACAGGTGAGATAAACTACGACGACACCTGCTTCTACCGCCGCAATGCCCTACTCGACGGGCTGACAGTGATGGCCGACATGGGCAAGTGGACACTGTCGAGCATAAGCAGCGTGCAATGCATCGACGACAACATGACCATCGACAACGACTTCACCCCCGAGCCCTACTTCACACTCACCCAAAGACGCAAGGAATGGAGCCTTACCGAAGACTTGGTGGCACGCAGCCGCCACGGTAGCGCCTACCAATGGCTTACCGGCCTTTTCGGGTTCTACCGCCACACAAGCATGGACGCTCCTGTCACATTCCTGGACACCGGCATCAGCAGCCTAATAGAGGATCACCGCAACCAGGCCAACCCCGACTATCCCATCGATTGGGACACACGCCGATTTGAGCTCGGCAGCCATTTTACCATGCCGTGGTGGGGTTTGGCCCTGTACCACCAGTCGAGCTACGAGGTCGGGCGGTTCACCTTGACGGCGGGCCTACGCGCCGACTATGAGCACGTGGGGCTTGATTATGCCAGTTCGACACACACAGGATACTCAATCATCGACAAAGCCGTAGGAGCCATCTACCGCCACGTGGGCATCGACATTGACGACCACGGCAACATGCACAAGAATTCCGTGCAACTGCTGCCCAAACTCACTGTCACATACCGCCTGGCAGGCAAAGGGACACCCCACACCATCTATGCCTCGGTGAGCAAGGGCTATAAGGCCGGAGGATATAACACCCAGATGTTCAGCGACGTGCTGCAGCAGCGACTTATGGGCATCATGGGTATCGGAGCGAGCTATGACATCGACAAGATTGTGGGCTATAAGCCTGAGAAAGCCTGGAACTATGAGCTGGGCGGACATTTCGAGTGCTGGCAGAGCCGCGCCAAGAGCGACGTAGCACTGTTCTACATCGACTGCACCGACCGCCAACTCACAGTATTCCCCGACGGCAACTCCACCGGACGCCTTATGACCAATGCGGGCAAGACCCGCAACTGGGGCGTGGAGGCATCGTTATGCATCACGCCCACTGCGGCAAGCGGCATCAGGCTCAGCTATGGCTTCACCAGTGCAAAATTCGTGGATTACAACGACGGGAAAGCCGACTATAGCCACCGCCACGTGCCCTACTGCCCCAGCCACACACTGTATGGCGAGGGCTTCTACACAATAGGCGTTAACGGCGGCAAGTGGCTCAACGGCATCACCCTCGACGCAAGCGTGCAAGGCACAGGACGCATTTACTGGAACGAGAGCAACACGTCATCACAGCCATTCTATGCCCTACTTGCTGGCAGCGTCACGCTGCGCGGCAGCCGCTACTCGCTGCAAGTGTGGGGGCACAACCTCACCGACACCGCCTACCGCACATTCTACTTCGTGTCGGTGGGGCATGAGTTCCTGCAACGCGGGAAGCCACGCCAGATAGGTGCCACCCTGAGAATCAACATTTAACCGCACACAATAATTTAACAAAAGATACAATAACTGACATCAAGGTAATATGAAAAAGTCATTAGCACTAATAACGGCAGTGCTTGCACTGGCCACAAGCTCATGCAGTGATAAGTCGAGCGAGCCTACAACGCCCGAAGTGAAACCAATCACCGACGGAAAAGAATACACCTTCGGCCACACGGTAGCACTGCTCACCCCCGACAGCACAGTCATTGCGCCCACATTCAAATTCATGGTCAGCACCGACGGCAAGACAATGGACATCTACGACAACGCCCACTCGGCCGGCAACCTGCCCAGCCAGCCCAATGTAACGGGGCTCACCATTAAGAGTATGGCCGACGGCTGCTACACATTCAGCAACAAAGCCGCAGCGGCTATAAGCAGCAGCGCCACCACCGAGATGGTGAGCGGATGCCTCGACACGACCAACGGCACCTGCTACATAGAGAGCCAAAAAGGCGACCGCACAATCAAGTCTACATCGGCCAAGATACTGTCGGCACTGTCCGGCGTGAACTACGACTATGCCCACACCACTGAGCGCTATTACGAGATAGAAGTCAACGACGACCGCACCAAGGCCGACGTCTACGTCTACAACATAGCCTTTGTGAAACAGATGCCCAAGCTGGCCAAGATATGCATCCCTGGCGTGACAGTGAGCTGCAAAGGCACATTGCTGACCCTGACGGCCGATAAGGTTGTGCCCATGAACTACGAGGGCGGCCAAGGCACACCGATGACCAGCCGCGAAGTGACCGACCTGACCATTGTGGTCGACTGGAGCGGAAGCACAGCGTCGACGGTGAAGCTCACCTGCTTCAACTATCCGTTTACCGACCAGTTCACCACCCAATTCGGATCGCGGGGTAACTGACAGGCACAGCACAAAAGCAAATCAACGGGGCCAGGCTTTCGCATCAAGCGACTGACCCCGTTGGCCATATAGCGGACTACGGGAAACCATAAACAAAAAAAGCAAAAAAGCGCGCAGATGATGCAATAAAGCATAACCGCATTGTTTATTATTTGTAGATATATGGCATTTGCACTAATTTTGGCTTCAAATATGCGGCAGGCTCACGCCTCAGCCTAAATCAGTAAAAAAACAAACATTCCATCAATCATCACATGAACAAATTAGCATCACTCCTGCTCATTGCCTTAGTTGCTGTAGCTACGGCAAGTTGCAACAAAAGCGACAACGACCCCACAGAGCGCATCATCACGGCCACAGAATCGACCGTGACCCATGTGCTTGACGGCAACGACAACAGCGCCACCGCCTCGCTGGGACAAACCACCGTGAAAGTGAACCGCAACGCAATGACAGCGACCATAACAACCGAGGCAACCATTGGCGGCTCGGCAAAGGCCATCACCCTGGAAGGTGTGGCAGCATCGCTCAACAGCGAGAAAGGCATCTTCACATTCACCGCCGAGAGCGCCAAGAGCGGCAACGTGACTGTGACCAACCTCACCGGCACCTACAACTACTACCTCGACGTGGTGACCCTGAGCTACACCGTCGACTCACGCTACCGCGTGAACACGATGAACAATGCCGTCACATTCCAGTACACCGCCACCGAGGCCAAGTGCGACACAGCCACCTTCAAGCAGGACGGATCCATCTACACATTCGTGCTGAAGCCAGGCTTTGAGAAAGCCAATCTGAAGATGGCCGAGATGCGAATCAACAAGAGCCTCGGAATGATTGACAATATGGACTATAACGACGTGACAGTGGCCACGACCGCCAACGGATTCGAGATTACCGCCACCGACTGCCCTACCGTGACCGAATTCAAGAAGCCGCAAGACTATCTGCTGAAGACGGCCAAATTCGAGATCAACATGTCGGCAGCCACGATGAGCGGCACATTCAGCATCCCTGGCTACACGCTCACCACCACCGGCACCCTATACAAGACTACTGAGAGCGACGACTCGAAATAGAGGGACACAACACACGACATCCAAATACAAACCCCACATGGAGAAATGAAAAAGATACTTATTCCACTCATTGCGATAGTGCTTGGCATGCTGAGCACCGCATGCATCAAAGACGGCACCGAGACCAACCGCACCACCGAGGGACTTTACCTCTACAACCGCGCCATCAATCCAGACAACGGCACCATCACGCTGTCGAAATCATACACCACCGTGGTAATCGACCTCAACAGCATGAAGATGGCCATTGCATCAAGCGCCAAGCTTGACGGAGGCCGCACACTGAAGTTCCAGGCCGAGGACATCGACCTGAAGCAGAGCAACCCCTATGAGTTCAGCGTGTCGAGCGTGAAAAGCACCACCGGCACCATCATCAACAACCTTCAGGGCAAGATTGACCTTAGCGGCGGCGTTATGTATATGCAATACCGCGTCGATGGCGTGAACGGCGAAGAGACCGTGTATGCCACCAGCATTATCGCCTTCCCCTATACCGAGGCCACATCGACAAAAGACGGCAAGAGCGAGACGTCGACCACTGCCGTGATGCTCTTCACACTCAACGACAAAGACAGCACAAAAGCCACCATGGAGGTGCGCAACCTGAAGCTGTCGTCAAGCACCACCATCATTGAAGACGCCACCTACGACACGGTGCAAGTGGTGCCCACTACCGAAGGATACAAACTAATCGGCAACCACTTGAAGAGCAACAGTATGGGCTCGAGCTTCGACATCACCAACTTCAATGCCGACGTCACCAGGCAAGGACGCCTTCTCAACGCCACATTCAAGTGCCTTGGCTATGATGTGAAATTCACCGGCAAGATGTTCAAGAACGAGGACTAAGCACAAATAGACATCAACAGCCACAAATAGACAACTAGGGTGTAGCTCAATGAGTTACACCCTAATTCATTTTTACGCCCTTATAGTTTTTCCTTGCTGCTTCCCCGATTTTCATCATCTATTTGTACCATAAATTGTACCGCGATAACGAAAGTAGACAATGTGAGTTGGACGCTTTTTTGTTGTCGGGAATCTCATTTGTTTCCCTTGGCCCGATTGTGTGTCTTGCATAGCATCTGGCAGTTGCTCTCGTCAGTGACTCCGCCATTGCTCCATGCCAATACGTGATCGGCTTCCATTTCCTTCAGTGTCCATATTTTATCACGGTAGGCATCTTGACCACAGGCACAGAGAGGGCAGTTGCTCACGTGCTTGGCTTTGGCCTCAGCAGTCTGTTTGTGATAGACGCGCCCCTTGGTGTTTTCATCGAACACACGCACGTTAAGCAGCTTCGTGTCATTGCATCCACCAAGCACATACTCAAAGACGTTCTTGTTGTCCTTTACGCAAGGGTCGTCATAGAGCTCCCTTACTTTCTCCGACACTTTCGTATGGTCGTAGGGCGTAGCATGGTAAAGCTCATAGAGTCTTCCCCACTCCAGTCCCCTCATCTTAGGGTATACATCGTCGAAAGTCTGGCCTATCCATGTGATGACATCATTGAAGTAGAGTTTCAATTCATTGATGTTGGTGTCACGGCGATGCTCCTGCATGTAGTCCTTGATGTGGCCGTGGCTCACCCACCGCAAGGCTTCTTGCAGGATTTCCTGCCTATTGGCTGAACCCGAGATATAGCATGACCATTTCTGCACTCGTGTGTCCTCCTTGTTGCTGAACTCCTTTCTTGCAGCACTAACAAATGGTCCCGAATAGATGGCGTTCAGCTTCTCCTGGTCATTGAGTTGGATTCCGCCGATGTTGATAATCTTGAACCACTCCTTGATTTCCATCTCAGTTCCCTCGCAGATATAGGCAAGCATCTCCGTGTCCTCTATCAGCTTGCGTTCCTCCCCGTTGAGAGTTTTGAACTTGTAGGGCATGTCGCCTTTCATGATAGAGAATTTTCCTATCAGGAATCTGCCTAGGCTGGTGATGCGCTGCTGTCCGTCGAGCACTTCCAGTCGGCCGTCGGGCAACTTGTTGAAGTATAGCAGCCCCAAGGGATATTTCTTCAGCACGGAATCGATGACGGCGATTTCCTTCTCGCTGTTGCGCTCACAATAGAGATAGTTGCGCTGGTACTCAGGCTGAATGGTCAGCTTTCCAGCCAAGCCGTAGAGATCCTTTCCGTCAAGCTCGCTATAGGTGAATCCCTCACACAGTTCTTTTACGGTATAAGTATGTAATT
Source organism: Bacteroides fragilis (assembly GCA_963641805.1). Taxonomy (GTDB): domain Bacteria; phylum Bacteroidota; class Bacteroidia; order Bacteroidales; family Muribaculaceae; genus Sodaliphilus. The sequence goes on along the minus strand of CAVIEK010000015.1, from coordinate 18,862 downwards.
TTGCTTCCATGTCAGTTTTGCTTTTTGCGGATTAATATTCGGGCATAGGCTTGTGTGTAATATTTGCCATCGACAACATAATAAACTTCACCATCTTGCGGTCCGTCTAATTCGATTACTGGTCCATCGTTTAGTTTTGTGACAATAGTCTTTTTGCCTGTTTTGCTGACTTGAATCTGCTTAGGGTAAATCTTATTTGCCATGCCGATCCAAGTCTTGGTAATGCCCACAATCTCAAACTGTTCTGGGCAATATTTATCCAAGAAGGAAATGGGGACACCCATCCATTCATCGTAATCACAAGGAATCGCATCGGTAAAGGGGATTTCAATGGCATTATAATTGTCATAAGCTGCATATTTCCTTCCCCTCACCTCTTTGTGCTTGCTGTACTTGATGTTGTCCGCCATGGTCATCAGGCTAAGTGGTTGGTGCCGGCGGCCATGTTCGATGTTGGTGTACCATCTTACTCCTTTCACCCGTATAAATTTATTGCCCTCTTCGTCGATTCTCCATCCAGAGGCATTCAATGGATATTCGTCGGGCACTCTAAACTCCCGGTCTCCGCTATGGATAGTACAGCCCATCCAAACCTTGTTGTCCTTGATCAAGGGGAACACTTCCTTGTATGTGACACAATTGATGTTTCCGATAATGACAAACTGCTTGCCTGCCTCCACTATCCACGCCAAGAACTCCCGAAACAAGGAGAAAGGCGGATTGGTAACGATGATGTCAGCCTCATCCCTTAGCCGTTTCACCTCGTCGCTACGGAAATCGCCGTCACCCTCCAGATAGTCCCATTGCAAGTCGGCGAGATTGACCATACCGTCGCCAGTAACGTCTTTGTCCAACACGAATATCTTGCCATGGGTGTTCGTCTTGCTCTTGTCAAACTTGGGAGATTCCATTTCGAGGAAAGACAGTTGCAGCTGCACTCCTTTCTTATACAACTTGCTGTCTTGAGCATAACTGGTGGAGATGAGTTTCTTCAAGCCCAATGCCTCGAAGTTTTGGGCGAAATACTTGGTGAAGTTGCTCCACTCCGGGTCGTCGCAGGGCAGCAGGACTGTCTTGCCCCGAAACACATCGGGATTATAATCGAGATAGGCCTCCATTTCCGTCTCTATATCATAGAACATGGTATAGAACTCGTCTTTCTTGGCCATCCGCGCAGTGTTTAATGTGCCATTTGCCATAACTGATTGATAGTTTACTAATGGCATCCAACTATCAATCCGCAAAACGCGACAAGACAAAAGAAAGGCGTGATGCCATTCCTGTCGCGTTTAGCACGGGGCGGCGTCGGATGGAGCCCCGGGAAATTCCAAGAATGCACCACGCCCTATGGCGTGTGCATCGCTTACTGAATTTCTCAGAGGCTACTATACGAGCCACCTGTCACATATTATTATCGTGCTTTTTATTCCAGATAGAGTTTCCGACGCTCTTGGCTAAACGCGAAATAATAGCGAATGCTTTGTTTTTACCCACAATGTCTTTGACACCCTTAGGGATATCTGTTGCAAATATACAAAAATCAGAGAACAGCAATTGGGTTTACATAAAAAGTTTTACTCATCCATGTGGAAATAATAACAATCATAAGGTTGCACTTGCATATACACCACTCTGCACGTAATCACCAAAGATTGGTTATCTTTAACTGAGAAAGGAAAGGACATGAACTCTTATATGGCTTCCCGTCGCCGAAACCATGTACTAGCCGACACCTTCAGTCGCTTGAAACATATGGAGCGAGGCGGTTCCGGTTTCAGAAAGCGACCGCACAATTACCTTGAGGGGAGCGGCTGCCGCCTGCTGGTGTATGGAATCGGGCCCGCCTCATTTTATTAAAAAAAGAAAAATCGCGGTGATTGAGGGCAAAACATAAGGGTAATATTGGAAAAAAAAGGTAACTTTACCAACATTTTAAAAGACTCAATGAGCTCAAAATACACATACGACGAAACCGAGATTATCGACCAGCTGCACCAGCAGAGCACTTGCCGCGCGGCATTCGGGCGGGTGATTCAGCACTATTCACAACCGCTCTACTGGCAGATACGCCGCATGGTGATTGACCATGACGATGCCGACGACATATTGCAGAACACCTTCATCAAAGCATGGACCAACATCGACAACTTCCGCGGCGACGCTAAACTCTCGACATGGCTCTACAAAATAGCCATCAACGAATCAATCACGTTCATCAACAAAAAGAAGACAACCAACAACGTGTCGCTTGACAGCGATGACAGTGTGCTTGTCAACAATTTGGAGTCGGACGAGTGGTTTGACGGTGACGAGGCCCAGATACTTTTGCAGAAAGCCATAGCCACCCTTCCCGAGAAGCAGAAGCTTGTGTTCAACATGCGCTACTACGACGAGATGAAGTATGAGGACATGAGCGAGATACTAGGCACCTCAGTGGGCGCGCTGAAAGCAAGCTACCACCATGCGGTAAAGAAAATCGAAAGTTTTTTTGGCGAAGGCAATTAAACCTTCAACCGCCATAAAAGTCAAAGGAGCGTAATGAAAGAAGAAAAATCACAAATACTGAAGAAATTGGGCAAAGACCCCGGATTCAAGGTGCCCGAGCACTATTTCGACGACTTCAGCAAGAAGATGGCCGAAAGCCTGCCCGAGATCACAATCACCGATGAGAACATCAAGCCGTCGATGTGGCTTAGGGTGCGGCCCTACGTCTACATGGCAGCCATGTTTGCAGGAATCTGGTGCATGATGACGGTGTTCAACAATTTCAACGGCGAGAGCAGCCGCGAGCAGCAGGCCCACCAGATTTCGGCAGGTGTGCAGAACGAGCGCAACGCCGACGAGGTGATAATGCAGGGCGACATGAGCGACTATGACATCACCACCTATGAGGACAGTGTTGCAGCCAACGAGAGCCGCCAGCAGCCCGAGCCGACAAAATGAGCCCATCAGGTGCCTACCAGGCACCGCTTCAGTGAAGAGCCGTACGGGCCATACCGGCAACGGCGCTTAAGGCGAGAGAGAAGATTGAGGCATCAGGCAAGCGGTGCACAGTTATCTGACTTCTAAAAAAGGAACGCAGCAACAATGAAACTATCACATCTATGCATAGTCGTGGCGATTGCCGCCATGATGGCAATGCCTGCCACAGGCGCGGCCCAAACAAGCGGCGGACAGCAACGCAGCGGATGGGCCACACGAATGCTCGACTACAAGCACCAGTTGATAGTGGAGCAAGCGAACCTCACCAAAGCCCAAGAGCAGCGGTTCATGCCACTCTACGAGGCCATGGAACAAGAGATTTATAACGTCAACAGCGATGCCCGCCTGCTGGCCCGCAAAGTGGACGCAATGGAAAAACCCACCGACGAGCAGTATGCCAAGGCCGCCGAGGCCCTGTCACGTGCCAAGCTCGCCGAAGGCCAGATAGAGCAACGCTACTACGACAAGTTTGCCCAGATACTCAGCAAAAAGCAACTTTTCCTGCTCAAGAAAGCTGAGATCAACTTCACACGCAACATGCTCTCGCGCGGCCGCAACGGCGTAAAGAAAAGCAAATAGCAACAATTTAGCACTACATATCAGCAAGCCTTGAAAGCACACTCCCATTCATAACAATACACAAACAGAAATCGAATCCCATAACATTTTTGGATGCAATATACAATAATGTTATGGGATTTATACTTAAAGAGGGAGACGTGCATGAGCAAGGCAACCTCAAAAAGGAAAAACCGCACATACAAGTATAACAAGGACAACAATATGAACCGACAAGTGAAATTAAGAATCACCGCATTACTGATTGCAATAAGCGCGCTATCGGCGACAGCCACCGTGCAAAAGCCCGACTTCAACTACCCGCAGACAGTGAGCAAAGCCGCAGAGACCGACCTCAATAAGGCACTGCGGAGCGGCGACGGAGAAAAAACTGTCGATGCCCTCGTACGCTACTCAATTGCCAGCAGCATGATCACAAGCGACAACATGGGGCGCATCATGAGCCGCATCGACTCGGTAAAACGTCAGGAACACCGTGAGCAGTTCAAGTCGATGCTATGCTACTTCGAGGCCTTGGTGCTCAAGAGATACGGCCAGGTGAACTCACTGCCCGCAAAGGAGGCCGAGGGTACACGCCCAGCCGACTACTCAGAGTGGACCCAAAGCCAAATCAACGCCGTAGCCGACAGCCTCATAATGGAGTCGGTGGCCAGCGAGAGCAGCCTCAAGCGACACAGTTTGGCAGAATTCAGCACAATCATATCGGGCAACACCGAAGACGCACGCACCTACTGCCCCACCCTGCTCGACTTCATGCTGCAACGAGGTTCTGTCCTCACCGCCTCGCCGGGACTAAGGCGGCATCTTCTGCAGCGACTCATTGCCACCAATGCCAAAGGATCGGCCCCTTATATGGCAGCGAGCCTTGAAAGCACAACCGACGCCCTACAGCTCTACTACGACAACAAAAGTTCGGAATACAGCGCATTGGCCTTGCTCGATGGCCAAACATCGGGCAACGCCAAAGAATATGCCGCCCTACAGGACTACGCCATGCGGTTTCCGAACTCAAAATTCATCAACGGCATCAAAAACCGCATCACGGCGATAGAGACCCAAGAAGTGCGCGTGAGCTACCCTTGCGACTTGTCACCACGCGACTCGGTAGATGTGACCGTAAGACTAAACAACCGCAAGGACTTCAAACTTAGCGTATACCGCCTTCCCGACGGGCTCAAGACCCAAGGGTGGCAAGTGGACAAATCGAAACTGACACTTATCTCCACCACAAGCCACAGCGGCCATGGCGGGATTGTGCCATATGACTACACTGTGACAGTGCGACTGGCACCACTGCCCTACGGGCAATACCTGATAACGCCGTCGTTTGACAACGCAGGCCAAAGTGTGGAGCGCACCAAGCTAAACAAAAACGACATCCTAAGCGTGCACTCAATATCACTCATGAGCGTTCCGAGCAGCAACGGCAACGCCACCCTACTTGCCGTCGACATCAACACCGGCGCCCCCATAAAGGGAGTGAAAGTGAGCAGCAAAGGCTTCAGTGGCACCACAGCCGCCGACGGTTCGCTGAAACTGCCAAAAAATTTGGGATTTGCCCTCAAAGCCACTTTGGGCGACGACAAGTACACACCGCAATATTATGCAAGCGACTACTACGACAATAGCAGAAAAGAGAACAACAATGCGCAATTGCTTACCGACCTCGCCATCTACCGCCCGGGCGAAAAGGTGAAATATGCCGCAATCATCTATACCCAAAGCCAAAGCAGCCGCAAACCGCTCGCCAGAGCTTCTGTGACCATAGGCTTTTATGACCCAAACAACAAAAAAGTCGGCAACGACACCACGCTGACCACCGACGACTACGGGCGTGCCGATGGCGAGTTCACAGTGCCTACCGACCGCATGAACGGGCTCTACACGCTGAAAATGAAATACGGTGCGCAAGACTGGTGCTACGCCGGCGTGCAAGTGAGCGAATACAAAGCACCCACATTTGCCGTAGAGCTTACCGGAATGAAGACGGCCTACAATAAGGGACTCCCTGTGAGAATAAGCGGCAAAGCCACCACCTACACCGAGATGCCGGTAGCCGGATCGCGAGTGAGGATGAAACTATTCCGCGACCAGTGGTCGTGGTGGGCAAGGAGCAGCAATAAAAGCACCCTAATTTCAGACACCACAGTAACCACCGACGGCAGCGGTAACTTTGCAGTTGAATATGCGGCAAGCACATTCAACTCGGCAAGTGACTCAGGGCAAACCACCGAGCAATATGCGTGGCGACGCGGCTACAGCTACTACATAGAAGTCACATGCACCGATGCCGCCGGCGAGAGCCAAGAGTCCAGTGCCAACTTCACCATAGGTCACAAGCGAAGCGTGGATTTCGTGGGCAGCACCCGCAATTTCGACGCCAGCAAACCATTCACGCTGCCGGTAGCATATAACTCGACCGTCGACGGCGACACCCGAGCCCAATGCACCTACAAACTCACTACCGACAACGGCAAGAGAACGGTTGCTAGCGGCAACTTCGACTCGGCCAATCCCATGGTCGATCTCACTGGGGTGCCGTCGGGCCAATATGACATTCTGATTGAGGTGCTTGCCGACACCATGTCGATTCCCTCATCAACAACCATCACGCTCTTCCGCCTCACCGACAGGAAAGCCCCAATCGACAATTGCCAACTATGGACATCAGAGGCAGCCAACAACGTTGACGCATCCGATGTGGCCCACATCACAATAGGCACATCGGTGCCAGAAAGCAACATATTCTACATCGCCGCCGACCGCACAGGCGAGGTGACACGCGGATGGCTCAAGTACAAGCCCGGCATGCACGAGCTCAGAATCAAAATACCATCAAAGGAGAACAACGAGATGAGGGTGTACCTGGCCTCGGTATACGGGCACGACACGAAAAAGGCGCAGCTCACCTTCAAGTCAAAGGCCGGAGAGCACACACTGAGACTGGCGACCACCAGTTTCCGCGACCGCACAGTGCCTGGCACCACCGAAAAATGGACATTCCGCCTCACCGACAACAACGGGCGCGGTGTGGCTGGAGCCATGATGCTCGCTGTAATAGACAAGGCTGTTAACAGCCTGATGCCCAACCAGTGGAAATTCAGTCCATCGTATAGTACGGCCTACCGCACTGGGATAAGCACTGACTACCTTAACAACCGACGTGACGATAATGTGTCGTGGAGCGGGAAGCTGCTCAAATATTCAAGCAACCGCATACTGCCCTACCTCAATCTTTATGGGCAGGAATTATTCGGCACAACAGGCACATACGCATTCGGGAGCCGAGTGCTCTATAAAAGAGAGACCATGGCATTAAAAGAGATGGTTGCGACAAACTTTGACAAGGCCAGTGCGAATGAACTGGAGTCGACCGAGAGCGATAACGAATCTACTGTCGCAAAATTGAGTAACGTGACAGTGCGCGAAGGGCAGGTAAAGACAGCCTTGTGGCGGCCGATGCTTGTGAGTGATGCCCAAGGCAACGTGAGCGTGGAATTTGAGTTGCCGAGCCAAAACGCCACATGGCTTATGCAAAGCATCGCCTACGACAAGACTATGGAAACTTGCGCCTTGCAACGCGACATCATTGCAAAAAAAGCCATTATGGTCAAGCCCAGCGTGCCACGGTTCATCCGTCAAGCCGACAAGGCCACACTCACCGCCACCATTCAGAATGCCGGTAGCGTGACGGCCAGCGTGACGGCCAAAGCAGAAGTGTTTGACCCGCGCACAGGGAAAGTACTTGCCGAGCGTGTCATAGAGCGTACAATCGCTCCACAGGGCACCGACACTGTGGCAATCACATTTGCGATGACATCCGAGATTCCGTATGCCGGATTCCGCATACGAGCCACCGACGGCATCCACACCGACGGTGAGCAGTGCCTGCTACCGGTGCTTGCCGCCCAGTCGCCAGTAGTCGAGACATCAACATTCTACATTGATGCGGCAACGAGTGACTTCAGCATAAAGCTGCCAGACTTCAAGGAAGGCAGCCGCGTGACAATTGAATACTGCGACAACCCCGTGTGGTATTGCGTTACGGCATTGCCCACCATCTATAGCGGCGGCGACTCAAAGATTGCCACCATAATAGCCCACGACCTCTTTGCGGCAGGTGTGGCACAAGGCACAGTGAAGAGCTGTCCCGAGTTGGCAACCGCAATAAGACACTGGATGGCCAGCGGCAATGCCGACTCTACCCTCACATCAATGCTTGAGCGTAACGCCGACCTGAAGATAGGCACACTGATGGCTTCGCCGTGGATCAACGATGCCGAGCGCCAGACATTGCGCATGAGCCGCATTGGCGAACTTACCGATACGCTGAAAGCCAACTCCACCATAAGCAGGCTCGCCGACGCACTGGCAAGCGTGCAGATGGGCGACGGCGGATTCACATGGTTCCGCTATCCAGGCTGCAAGTCGTCGGCCACGACCACAGGCATCGTGCTTGAGCTCATAGGCGAGGCACAACAATTGGGCTATCTGAAAGACAACAGCAAGCTCAACGGCATCGTAAACCGAGCCTTGCGCTACTACGACTACAAGATGCTTGAGGCATTCAAGGAGCAAGTGAAGCGCAACGCAAAGAACCACAAAGGATTCTCAACCTATGCCTATGTGCGCTCGATGTTTGCCGGTAATAAACTTGGCAGCGAGAATGCCGAGATGATGCAAAAAGTGCTCAAAAGCCTTACCAGCGAATGGAAAAACGCTTCACTGGCCGACAAGGCATTCATAGCCATGACCCTCAACCGCAACGGATACAAGGCCGAAGCCACACGCGTGACAGAGTCGATAAGACAATTTGCCGTAACAAAAGCCGCCACAGGCATGTATTGGGACAACATGGGCGGCAACGGGTGGTACCGCCCCAACAAGGTGGGCACAACGGCTGTTATATTGCGCGCCATCAACGAGGTGGACCCGCGCATCGGCGAGATTGACCAAGTGCGCAAGTGGATGCTGCTGATGAAGCAAAGCAACGACTGGGGCTCGTCGAGTCTTGCTGCCGACGCCGTAGAGGCACTGCTCTCGACAGGCAGCAAATGGACGGGCAAGAGCGATGCCACAGTAGCCGTCGGCGGCAAGGAAATCACAGCCAGCCACATTGACCCATATTTGGGATACGGTCGCGTGAGCCTCGACACATCAACCGCCGGCAAGGCCCTCACGGTGAGCCGCGGCACATCGGGTCCGGCATGGGGAGCGGTGTATGCACAGTATCAAGCACCAATGACCGAGATCAAGGCCTACAAGACCGATGACATTGAAGTGACAAAGCAATATCTGAGATATGACACCGGTAACAAGCTGGTGCCCGCCACCACACTGAGGGTGGGCGACAAAGTGCAAGTGCGCACCACGATTAAGCTCACCAAAGATGCCAGCTACCTGACCCTGACCGATGAGCGAGCCTCATGCCTTGAGCCGGCCGACCAGACATCGGGCTACCGCTGCGACAACGGCGAGTGGTATTACCTCGAGACGAAAGACTCGCAGACCAACGCCTATTTCAACAGCCTCGGCAAAGGCACGCATGTGATAGCCTATGACGCCTACGTCACAGCCTCAGGGTCATACAGTGCCGGCATAGCCACCGTGCAGTGCCAGTATGCGCCGCAAATCACGGCTCACTCTGCCGGAGCCACTTTGACGGTAACACGCTGAAACGACACAACAGATGCAACCGCACCGAATCCCGTCCATGGCACCTGCGCTTGGCCGGGATTCTTGACACATGACACCATAGTAAAAATTCAAAACGGTTCAAAACATAAACACACGCAATATTGTGCGAAATGATTTAAAACCGTAAATTTGCCATAGGAATCATAACCATAGGCAACAAATCTAAAAAAATATCACTTCAATGAGAAAATTTCTACTTTTGGCAATACTTCTGATGGGCGTTTTTGCCGCCAATGCCGTGCCGGCATGGCCTGAGCCCTACAACGTGACGCAGCCCGACGGCACAACGCTCACGCTACGGCTCTATGGCGATGAGTGGCAACACATCACAATCACCAATGACGGGTACACCGTGGTCAAGAACGCGCAAGGCTACTACGTGTACGCCCAAGTGAACAACGGCCAACTCGAGGAAAGTGGCCGAGTGGCACGAAATGCCGACGCACGCTCGGCCAGCGACATATCGTTTTTGGAAAGCGTGGGAAAAATGGCACATGCCGAAGCGGTGAGCGACGCCTCGATGCAAAAAGCTCCTGCACACAAGCTGAGCGGCCTGCTCGACATCAGCAAATTCCGTGGCCTTGTGGTGCTGGTTGAATACAACGACCGCAAATTCACCGTTTCCGATCCCCACAAAGTGTTTACCGATCTCGTGACCCAAGAAGGCTACACAGGATACGTCGACGAGAACACCGGAGAGAAGAAAGAATACACAGGCAGCGTGTATGACTATTTTAAAGACAACAGCAACGGCAAATTCAAACCGCGCTTCGACGTGGTAGGCCCTGTCACAGTGAACTATCCGCAGACCTATCCTAGCGGAAGCGGCAACTACACCGTGACACGCTGCACCACAATGTTCGGCAGCGCCCTGCGCCAGCTCGACGACAGCATAAACTATAAGGACTATGACACCAACGGCGACGGCACAGTCGATATGGTGTTTTTTGTGGTGGCTGGCGGCGGGGCCAACTATGGCGTGAACAACACAAGCTACCTGTGGCCACACGCGAGCCAATTCTCGTCGCTCAAACTTGACGGAGTGAGCTTCGGGCGCTATGCATGCTCTACCGAGCTCTACGGACTGCAAAGCGACAGCATAATCGACGGCATAGGCACGATTTGCCATGAGTTCTCCCACGTGCTCGGCTTGCCAGACCTTTACGACACCGACTACTCGACGCACGGCCAGAGCACCCATCCAGGCAAATGGTCGGTTATGGCCGGCGGAAACTACCTGAACAAAAGTCGCACTCCGGCCGGATTCGGCAGCTACGAGCGTTGGGCTCTCGGCTGGCTCAAGCCCGAAGTGATCGAAGAGACCGGCGAACACGTGGCTAAGTCGCTACAAACCACCAACAGCGCCTATCGCATCAACTCACAGGTAAAGGCCGAATATTTTCTGATAGAGAACCGTGACGACACACGCTGGGACGCCAGCCTGCCGGGACACGGACTGCTGGTGTGGCGCGTCGACTCGACAAACGTCACTTCATGGACCAGCAACAAGGTGAACATCGATTCCAAGCACAACTACTACGAACTCATAAGGGCATGTCAGAAAGACAGCACCTACGAATCAACAACCGGGCCGACAACCACTACCGTCGACTGGGCTGGCGACCCATTCCCCGGCTCTACCAACGTAACCAAACTCGACAACAGCGACACAAAACCCACACTGAAGTCGTGGACCGGCCTAAAGACAGAATACACCCTCGACAAGATAGCCAACACGGCCGACGGCATACGGTTCAATGTGATTAGTGACCCGGTGGTGACACTCTATGAGCCGTTTGAGGACATGCCTACGACCAACAGCGACACTACCGGCGTGACAGGAACGTTTGCCCAATGGTCGCTCACCAAGGCACGCATTGTGGTTCCCGACTCAGGAACATGCAACGGCTCGCGTGCTGTGGCAATCCTCGCCAAGGGCGACATTCACACCACCACTCCTGTCGACGAGCAGGTGAACACAATGAAGTTCACCTACTACAATCCCACATCAAAGTCGGCAATCGTGCGCGCCTACTACTCGACCGACGGCGGCATCACATGGCTTGTGGCTTCGCCATTCGACGGTGAGCAATACTTCCGCGTGGCCTCGGGCGAGAGCGGTGTGGGCGAGTTCCGCGTCAACAGTAGCGGCAAGCAGAAAACCTACTTCAAGATCAGTGTGTTCTCGGGCAGCAGCACCGAATACGGCTACATTGACGATCTGATCATAACATGCGCCGATGACGAGTCGGGTGTGGAAAGCATCATTGAGCATCAGTCGCAGTCACTGAAAGTGAGCCGCAACGGCAACACGCTAGTGGTGGCCACCCCGGCCGACGGTATGGTGAGCGTAATCGACGCAGCCGGAACAACCGTAGCCACAGCGCAAAGCACCGATGGGCAATGCTCGATTGAGCTTCCCGGACACGGATTCTATGTGGTGACATCGGGCGGCAAGAGCGCCAAAGTGATTTTCTGAGACCACAGACAAATTTGACAACCAAAAGGCAAGGCGCGGGGTGCATCGGGTAAACCGGTACATCCCGCGCCACCATTATGCACCAACGCCCATACTGCTATGCGCATCACATTTTGAGGTCGCCAAAAATGTTTTTTTGACAACCATTTACGGGAATTCCAACGGTTTCCAGTGTCAAGACACATGGAACAGGCTTGAAAATACTGCCAATAATTTGTATTTTTGCTTGATGGCACGATTATTGAGAGCTCACATTTAATGAGGAGGAGCCAATTGACGTGACACACGTTGGGCATGCAACTCGAATAAAACAGTTACCCCCGCATACAATTAAAGACATGGACACCATCAACATCAACTCACTCATCAGCGACCTTGCGCTGATATTGATTCTTGGCTCGGTGGCTACGGTGCTTTTCAAGAAACTGAAGCAGCCCGTGGTGCTCGGCTACATAGTGGCAGGATTCATAGCCAGCCCTCAGTTTGCGTTTTTTCCGTCGGTCGTCAACGAGGCCAACATTGAGTTCTGGGCCCAGATAGGCATCGTGGTGCTTCTGTTCTCGCTCGGTCTTGACTTCAGTTTCAAGAAACTGCTCAACGTGGGCGGATCGGCAGCGGTGACAGCGCTGATAATAGTGACCGGCATGATAGGACTCGGATTCGTGGTGGGCAGGCTAATGCACTTCTCCACAGTCAATTCGATGTTCCTTGGCGGAATGTTGTCGATGTCGTCAACCACAATCATAATCAAGGCTTTGGGCGACCTCAACATGCGTCAACGGCGGTTTGTGCCCCTTGTACTTGCAGTGCTCATTGTTGAAGATCTCTTTGCCGTGGTGCTGATGGTGATATTGTCGTCGATTGCCCAGGAGAATGTTGCAGGCAGTGAGCTTGCAGGCAGTGTGCTCAAACTGTCGTTCTTCCTCATCATGTGGTTCACCGTGGGCATTCTGCTCATACCCACCCTATTCAAGCGCTACCATAAACTCATCAGCGACGAGGTTATGCTTGTGATTTCGATGGCGCTGTGCTTCTTCATGGCAGTGTTCTCAGTAAAGTCAGGATTCTCGCTTGCCTTGGGGGCATTTGTAATGGGCTCGATACTCGCCGGTACAGTTGAGGCCGAACGCATCGAGCGCCTCGTGACCCCAGTGAAAGACTTGTTTGGTGCCGTATTCTTCATCTCGGTGGGCATGATGGTTGAGCCACAGGTGATTTGGGACAACGCCGGCACCATAGCCATTCTCTCGGCGGTGGTGGTTGTGGGAATGATCACATTCGGCACATTTGGCATGCTTGCCATGGGGCAACCGCTCAAGATTGCCATGGAGTCGGGATTCTGCCTGACACAGATTGGTGAGTTCTCTTTTATCATAGCCTCGACCGGAATGACCCTGGGAGTGCTTGCCGACAACATATATCCGATTATAGTGGCCGTGAGTGTGATCACCACATTCTTCACTCCATTTTTCATAAAAAGCGCCGTGCCGTGCTACAATTTCGTATGCCGGCACATGCCCAAGCGGTGGAGCCGTCTGCTCAGCGGCTATAGCAAGAGCGCGGCCGAGAGCGAGTCGAGCGAGACAAAGCGCATGTGGAAGGCCGTGACCAAGCGCTACCTGCTGCGCACCCTGCTCTACTCGGTGTTGATCATAGCCCTCATTGTGGCAAGCCACACGCTGATAGTACCCCATATGTGCCTTTGGGCGGGCAACGAGTGGGGCCGCCTGATAGGAGTGGTCGTGACGCTCACAGTAATGGCGCCAATGCTGTTTGCCATCATCGTGCCCAGCATCAAGACCACCGAGCGCGAGCATCTGGTGGCTGTGAGCGGCCGCATCACTTATGTGCCGCTGATATTGATGTCGATCGCCGGCATCATGCTCTCGATGGTGTTTATCACACGCGAGCTCTATGGCTTTTACCAAGGCACCACATCAGTGGTGGCCGGTGTAGTGCTAACACTGGCGAGCATGTTGCTGCTGTCGCCCAAGTTCGGACGGCGCATGAGTGAGGTGGAGCACAAGTTTATCAACAACGTGAATGAGCGCGAGAACCACCGCACCGGCCATGCCAACAACCTGGTCAGCGACCTGCACCTTGCCTATATGAAGGTGGGCTACGGCTGCCCGTTTGTGGGTGAGACACTCAAGAAGGCCGACCTCCGCCGCAAGTATGGCGTGAACGTGGTCAACATTCAGCGCAATTCGGTGTTGTACCCTGTGCCCAAAAGCGATATGCGCATATTCCCCGGCGATGTGCTTGGCGTGATTGGCACCGAGGAGCAGATTCAAAACATGCTGCCACTTGTGGAGGGGAGCGGCACAACGCCCGAGACCGAGCACGGTGAGGCCCGCTTCCTGCATTTCGCCATAAGCAGTGAGTCACCACTGGCTGGCAAATCGCTCGTCGATGCACGTCTGCGCGAAGACTATGCGTCGCTCCTGGTGTCGGTACAACGCGGAGAGGACAATTTCCTTAACCCGACACCTGACCTGACGTTTGCCGACGGCGACATCCTGTGGATTGTGGGCGACCCCAAGCGCCTGCAAGAGCTGCGCAAGTAAATCACACACGACCGTTGCCTGTGGCCAAGTGAGACTGCGCCTGAAGGCAACAGTACATTCAAGCAAGCTTGATTTGCTATTGCGCTCGGCTTGCACTAACGTTGCCTGTGGACAAGTGAGACTGCGCCTGAAGGCAACAGCACATTCAAGCAAGCTTGATTTGCTATTGCGCTCGGCTTGCACTAACTTTGCAGACAGAAGCTGCCACCGCAACGGCATGGCAATGCCTGCGGCGGTGTGATGGATTATTGACTCTCAAAAAAGAACAGACAAATCACAAAAAAGGAGACATTTATATGCCAAGAAACGATAAAGAGCTCGAGGGAGTGACCCTGCTGGGTAACCAACACACACGATATGCCACCGACTATGCGCCCGAGGTGCTCGAGACTTTTGTCAACAAGCACCCCGAGAACGAATATCTGGTTACGCTCGACTGCCCCGAATTTACGACCCTATGCCCAAAGACCGGCCAACCCGACTTCGGCCACATAATCATCAGTTATATCCCGCGCGAGCGGATGGTTGAGAGCAAGAGTCTGAAACTGTATCTTTTCAGTTTCCGCAACCACGGCGACTTTCATGAGGATTGCGTGAACATTATCATGAACGACCTCATCAAGCTGATGGATCCGAAATACATTGAGGTGCTCGGGCTGTTCCGTCCACGCGGCGGCATTTCGATACTGCCTTTCGCCAACCATGGTGACGCTGACCACCAAGAGATGGCCAAGACCCGGTTGCTGGCAAGCTTCAAAAACAAATGACTATATTAGACACCCACTAAAAGACTGACAGGAGAACATTACTATGGCAAAAGATGCTGTGATTGTGGTTTCGGGCGGCATGGACTCAATTACATTGCTTAACGAATACAAAGACCAAATAGGGCTGGCCATAACATTCGACTACGGCAGCACACAAAACGACCGTGAGCGCCAGTATGCGGTGCTGCACTGCCGCCGGTTGGGCATAGAGCACATCATCATCCCGCTTGACTTCATGCACAAGTATTTCAAGAGCTCACTGCTCGAGACCCCCGATGACATCCCGGAGGGCAACTATGACGACGAGAACATGAAGTCGACCGTGGTTCCCTTCCGCAACGGCATCATGCTGGCCATTGCCTGCGGCATTGCCGAGAGCAACGGGATGAAGCGCGTGATGATAGCCAACCATGCCGGCGATCACACCATTTATCCCGACTGCCGGCAAGAATTCATCAATGCCATGTCGCACGCGATGCGCGCCGGCACCTACGAGGGAATTGAGATTCTGGCTCCCTACACCGGAATAAGCAAGACCGAGATTGCTCGGCACGGCAAAGCCATGGGCCTCGACTACAGCGAGACTTATTCGTGCTACAAGGGGGGAGAGAAGCACTGCGGCAAGTGCGGCACATGCCGCGAGCGACGCGAGGCGCTGCACGATGCAGGCATCGACGACCCCACCGAGTATCTTTGCGACCAGGAGTGACTGATTACGGCCACAACACTAACACACCGATTTTTTTGACACACCCACCCGCGACCGACGGCGGGAGACCTATATGTATTTTTTCAGCAATGGGAATGTATTACGTAAAAAAGACTATTGAAGTGTCGGCAAGCCACCAGCTCAAGCTTGACTACGACAGCAAGTGCGAAAACCTACACGGCCACAACTGGATGATTACCGTTCACTGCCGTGCGAGTGAGCTCGACAGCAACGGCATGGTGTGCGATTTCTCACACATAAAGTCGCTCATCAAGCAGCACATGGACCACTGCAACCTGAACGAGCAGTTCAGCTTCAACCCCACGGCCGAGAACATTGCCCGCTGGATAGTGGACAATGTGCCCAACTGCTTCCGCGCCGACGTGCGCGAGTCGCAAAACAATGAGGCCAGCTATGTGGAAGATTAACGAGATTTTCCACTCGCTCCAGGGCGAAGGTTTCAACACGGGCACGGCAAGCGTGTTTGTGAGAATGAGCGGCTGCAACCTGCGATGCGGTTTCTGCGACACCGACCACGACAGCGGCACCATGATGTCGCTGCCACAAATCGTGGCCGAGGTGATGCGCTGGCCCAAAGCGCCGCTTGTGGTGCTCACGGGAGGCGAGCCAGGCCTGTGGGTGACCGATGAACTGGTAGACGGGCTGAAGCGGCTGACAGGCAAACGAATCGCCATTGAGACCAACGGGACCCGACAGCTGCCCGACGGGGTTGACTGGGTGACACTGTCGCCAAAATTCACATTCGAAGGAGGCGACAAACTTCCGTGCGTGTTGAGGCGGTGCGATGAGCTGAAGGTGGTGTATTGCGGCCAAGACCTAAGCGTCTACGACGGTATTGTGGCCACACACCGATTCCTGCAGCCATGCTTCGTGACCGACGCGCAAGAATGCCGCCGCAACGTGCAGGCCTGTGTACAGGCTGTGCTCGACAATCCAGAATGGCGACTGTCGCTACAGACCCACCGCATACTCGACATACGCTGATCAGCACTGCGCATTTCCATACGGCAAACAACGATTTCACGCCATTTGCCACCAAACCGGTTGCCGTTTTGCCGATTTAGTGGTAATTTTGCGTCGCACACACTAAGGAACGACGGATGACTACACTGCAGCTTTTGATTTCAACCATCGATGAAGGTATAAAGCTAATTGGCGACCTTGTGCTTGCGCCCATTGAGGGCGTGAGCTATGTGATATCATGGCAAATCACCGGCAGCATGACGATTGCCGACTGCCAGCAAGAGTTGCTCATGCGCCCCGACGTGAAAGTGGTGACAATGCGCGGCCGCGGACTGAGCCGAAACCGCAACAATGCCATAGCCCATGCCAGTGCCGACGTGTGCCTGATATGCGACGACGACTGCAGTTACACTGCCGGACAACTGCGTGAGATTGTGCACCGGTTTGATGCCGACCCCGACCTCGACATTGCCACATTCATGCGCGCCGGCAACGTTCCGGTACCGAAGGCCTATCCGCAAGAGGAAACTGTGCTCGGTCCCAAAATGCCGCGGCACTACTACCCGTCGTCGTTTGAGATCGCATTCCGCACAAGCTCAATAAGCGGCAAAATCAAGTTTAATGAAAATTTCGGTCTCGGCAGTGACATGCTGTGGTGCGGAGAAGAGGAATTGTTTTTGCACGATGCCATCAAGGCCGGGCTGAAATGCGTGTTCTACCCCATAGTGGTGGTGACCACAAGCAAACCCACCACAAGCACCACCCGCTGCGGCTTGCCTCAGGTGCTCATGGCACGCGGTGCCTATATGCGCACAGTCTACCCGCTCACATGCCGCCTTAGGGCAGTGAAAATAGCCTTTGAGCTCAAGCGCGCCGCCGACCAGCCGGTGTGGCACAGCCTGCACCACATGCTCAAGGGCATCAGCTATTACCACAAAATCAAATCAAGGAATCACAAGAGGGAATGCTCGGCAAAATAGCGCCATAGCGGAGCAGCCATCAAGGCTTGCCTCATTCCGTCGGACACAAGCATCGACCGCAGCTCGTCGGCTGTGAGAATCACCACCTGCACATCCTCGGTGGCATCCAAGTGCTGCCCTGCCACCTTGCTAACCCCGCTGGCCACGAAGCAGTGGGTAAGATTGGTGCAAGTGCTCGGGTTCTGCCCTATTGTCATTATCTCGGTCCACTCGCCTCCGGCATAGCCGGTCTCCTCGAGCAATTCGCGCTGGGCAGCCTGCAGCGGTGTCTCGCCCTGCTCCATCACACCGGCACACAACTCGGTGGCCACAATGCGCATGGCATAGCGGAACTGGCGCACCATCACAAAGCGACTGTCGGTGGTGACAGCTATCACATTGACCCAATCGGGATATTCAAGGACATAGAATTCAGGGTGTATTTTGCCGTTGGGCATACGCGCCTGGTCGCAACGTGCTGTGAGCCAAGGGCGGCGTATTATATAGCGGCTGCTTAGTGTGGTCCAAGGTTTAATTTCCATTTTATTCAAAGATTACTGTTTATGGTTTACAGGATTACGGTGCCACGCGCGTTTTGCTTGCGCATTTCCGCTGAAGGCCTTGCCATCACCAGACGTCAGGCACATAATGATACAACAAATGCCGTCGTGACCATTTTGTTGAGGTCGCAACGGCTATGAGTTGTGTGACGGTTGTCATCAAGCACTGCCCCCGACGAGCAGTGGCCTGCAATGGCCATACCGCACCCGCCGAAACGGGAATGGAGAGATTAGTGCTTGTAGACGGTGTCGCTTACAGTGAGGCTGTAACGGCCTTTTGCGCGACGACGTGCCAATACCTTGCGGCCATCGGCTGTGGCCATACGATGACGGAAACCGTGCTTGTTAGCTTTCTTTCTGTTCGAGGGTTGGAATGTTCTTTTCATCTTTATATAACTTTTTATTTTTTGCGATTTGGTCTGCAAAATTAGTCACTTTTTTGAAATTAAACAAGCAAGAGCGCATTTTTGCCCTAAACTTTTTGCAGAATTTCTCTAATTCAATTAATTTTGCACCGTTTTTAACGAGCACACAAGCGACAAATAAAGAACAACAATATAACACATTTTTTGAATAATA
>CAVIEK010000014.1:6135-26903 GCA_963641805.1 Bacteroides fragilis | reverse complement strand
TTCAAAAACAAACCAAAGGCATAGAATCGGTGTCAGAGGAAACAGTGCGCACGCGATGTGCGAAAAACAGCACGGGCACCAGCCTCCCGCAAAAAAAGGATGCTGATGCCCGTGCCGGCACATGTTGCCACAAATGGCACTAAACAAGTGGAGAAAAAATCATTTCATGCTCTTGCCAATGAGCAGGAACGCCAACAGACGGCTGCGCTTAATAACAGCCACGGCAAGCATGGTGACCGCAATCACGGCAAAGGCTACTACCGCGGCCGTGACAAGCAGCGGCACAGTGGACAAGCCGAGCTGACGCATTGGCTCCTGAAGTGGTGCGAGCGGGAACAGGAAGAAATAGTGACACACATAGATGGCCAGACTCTCGCGGCCAAGCCAATTGAAATAGCGCGTAGCCACGCCCGGGGTGACACCCGGATGCATCTCGCGGCTGCTCCACGCCTCGGCAAGCGATATCATGACTATCATGAGGGCAAAGTGCATGACCGGCATTGCCACAAACCTGACGGCAGCGGTAAGGGGTACGTGGTCGGCCCACGGCATGTCCCACGGATACACGATGGCATACCAGATGACTGCAAATGCCAAGATTGAGACCGTGATGCACGTCTGGCTATGACACGCCGCCTCGAATGCACCGCGCAACTTGTGTGCCATTGCTCCGATCATGAACACCGGGTAGAACTGGGCCAGCAAGCCGAAGCCCACCCAGTCGACATTGGCATCCTCGTCGGCATAATTCACCGACAGCGCCACAAGCACGGCATACACGACAAGCATGACAACCACCTGCAGCGAAGTGCGCCTGATTCTCGACAAGGCGAAACAGAGCAGCCAGTAGACCAGCATCAGTTCGAAAAGGCACAAGGTGAACCAGTAGCCGCTTTTCCAGTAGCTTTGCAGCATATCGGGCAGGTTGGTGGCCAGCGGCGACTGCAGCGGACAGTGCGGAAAATAGACTGTCCACAACGTGCTCATGGTGAGAAAAGGAATTATGAGCTGGCAGAAGCGCTTTTTGAGGTCGGGACGTGCCCAAGCCTCGGCGGCAGTCGCCTTATAGGTGAAATAGCCACTGATGAAGAAGAACACGGGCATGTGCACCTGAGCTATGAGCTTAAAGGCGAATGCCGAGTCGATGCCTCTGATGCACATGGTGAGCGCATGGCCCATCACCACCATAAAGATGGCTACGCCCTTCAAGAGGTCGAAATATGGAATGCGGCCCTTGGCCGCTGCGGTTGCTGGTTGTGGTTCTGTGATTGTCGGCATGTCAGTCGTTGATTTTTTCGATAAATGATGGATGGATAAAAGTGGTGGCAACGGCCACTACGCCGCTGATGCACACCACCACCCGGCGGTCGCCCTTGACGCGAACAAACACGCCCTCGGCGCCCTTGAACACCCCGCCAAGGATTCTCACCCGGTCGCCCTTGGCAAAGTCGCCCGGCTTGGGAGTGAGGTAGATGAGCTGCTCGCTGTGTGTCGACGCCACGGCAATGAAGCTGTCCATCTGACGGGCGGGCACAGTCAACGGGCGGTGAGTCTCAGCATCCATGATGTAGCGCACAGGCATGGCTGTGGTGGCCTTGTAGTGCCGCATCGACTCGGGGTCGAGGTGCACGAAGATGAGATTGTGCACGCTGGGCACGAGTTGCCGCTGCAGCTCGTCGCCATGCTCCCTCAGGCGCCACGTCATGGGTACAAAGCACTCTATGCCGCGCGAATCGAGGTCGGCTTTCACCTTCATCTCGCGGTTGTAGGTCACGCGCATGGCATACCACAATGGAGCTGTCTGATCACTGTTGCAGCATTGGCTCATTGCCTTGAGTGGTTTTGATTATGATACAAATTTAGTGAAAATAGCCTATTTCGGCAAAAAACGGGCGCTCAAACGCTTGGTCAGCACAAAAAAGCGCCTCTTGATTGCCGCAGTGGCCGTCATGAGGCGTGATGTGATTTCCCGATTCATTCCCAAAACGAGAAGTGAGCGTCAATCGATGTGATAGAGTTTGCGCACATGACGCACGTCGTGGTCGACCATGCGCTTGACGAGGCGTTCAAAGGGGGTGCGGCGCGGATTCCATCCGAGCAGGCGCTGAGCCTTCGACGAGTCGCCCTTGAGGTAGTCGACCTCACTCGGGCGCAAGTATTTGGGGCTGACCTCCACTATCACGTTGCCAGTGGCGCGGTCAATGCCCTTCTCGTCGAGTCCACAGCCCTGCCAGTCAAGCTCAATGCCGGCATAGTGGAAAGCCAGGGTGCAGAATTCGCGCACTGTATGCGTCTCGCCTGTGGCAATCACGAAGTCGTCGGCCTCTGGCTGCTGCATGATGGCCCAGATGCACTCCACATAGTCCTTGGCATATCCCCAGTCGCGGCTCGCGTCGAGGTTGCCCAAATAGAGCTTGTCTTGCAAGCCGCAAATGATGCGGGCTGCCGCGAAAGTAATCTTGCGGGTCACGAAGTTCTCGCCTCGGCGCTCACTCTCGTGGTTGAAGAGGATGCCGTTGGCGGCAAATATGCCGTAGCTCTCGCGATAGTTCTTCATTATCCAGTAGGAATACAGTTTGGCGCACGCATAAGGGCTGCGAGGATGGAACGGGGTGAGCTCATTCTGGCTATCGCCATTTGCTACCTGGCCAAAGAGCTCGGCCGAGCTTGCCTGATAGACCTTTGTGAGCTTCTCGCGGTGGGTGATGCGCAATCCCTCGAGCAGGCGCAGTGTGCCCAGAGCGTCGCTCTCGGCGGTGTATTCAGGAACCTCAAACGACACCTTCACGTGACTCTGCGCAGCAAGGTTGTAAATCTCGTCGGGCTTCACCTGCTCAATGATGCGTATGAGCGAGCTTGAGTCGGTCATGTCGCCGTAATGCAGATTGACAAGCCGCTTCTGGTTCATGTCGCGCACCCACTCATCGAGATACAAGTGCTCGATGCGTCCGGTGTTGAATGCGCTGCTGCGCCTTATTATACCGTGCACCTCATAGCCTTTGGCAAGGAGCAACTCGGCCAAATAAGAGCCGTCCTGCCCGTTGATGCCGGTGATGAGTGCCACTTTCTGATTGCTTTCATTCATAAATCGATTGGGTTTTGATATTGGCAAACTGCTTTGCAAACTTACTGAAAATTTCGCAAACCGCACGGCTATATACCTGCCTATTTACGCCAGCACGGGGCTGTCCCATTCGCTGAGACAACCCCGGTGCCACGATTTATTGCAGTTGCCCACGCCGTTTTGCCGGGCGACCGTTATTGTTTTTCTACTTGACAATTACTTTGGTGCGGTTGACCAAATAGATGCCCGGGGCGAGACCCGAGACCGAAGTAGCAGAGGCAGAGGCGGTGAGACTGCTCACGATGCGGCCTGCCAAATCGCTCACCACAACCGGAGTCCCGGCTTCAGCACTCACGAAGATACTGCCGTTGCCGCCCCATGCCTTGAATGATGCGGCACTTGGGGTCTCGACCCCGCCGAACGGCGGGTTAAAACCAGGCATGAGGTGGAATTTCACATCGACTTTGATATCGGTCTCAACCGAGAGTGCACCGTCCTCAAATCTTATGCCTGAGGTCGACATATAGCCGTAGGAATTGCTGGCAGCGCTGATATTGTAGGAGTGGGTATAATCGAGGTTGCTGAACACCGCCTCGCCATTGTCATCGACCTCAACCTTGCCGATGACCTTGTTGCCGGCTGTGATGTCGATGAGGCGCACGAAGGGATGTCCGTTGGGTTGCTGGTCGCTGATAGTGTCGTTGATGAGATTGCCGTCGATATCGGTCACTGTGAAGCGCACATCGTTGGTGTAATATGTGACTTGCGCAGCGGGTACAGAATTGCGCTTGAGGTCGAGGAATGTGGCCACGGCACCGGCTGTGCCGTAGTCCTCGCCGGCACTGGTATTGAATGCGTCTTTACCGGCCGACTGCGCATGAATGGCAGTGCCAAGGTTCTTGGATGCTTTAGCGGTGGCATACTGGAAACTTGCCGAGCCCTCGGGCACTTCAAGGTTGAGCCCCATCACAATATCGGAGCCGGAATAGACAAACGGGAGGCCGCCTAACGACAGCGGGAGCGACAACAGAGGTTGCTGTCCGTCGGCACCCAGTGTACAAGCGACAGAGTCGGCATAGACCTGTCCCACACGCCTTATGGCCTCATTGTAGCCGAGGTCGGCATTGAGCATGTCGTTGGATGCGTTTTTCAGATATGCCGTCACCGGCAATGTTGCCGCCGTGCCGGCTATAAGTTTGCCGGGCAGTGCGATACTTGTGATTTTTGCGCCCGAAGGGAGCGATGTGGATGTCACAAAGCCATCTTTAGAGGCTGTGGCATCACCATTGAGCCACTCACTCTGCGAAAAGTAGAATTCAAACAACACCTTGTCGAGCGAGAACTTATTATTGGGATACTGGGTCTCGTAGCCTGCGCTCAGTGCCGAGCTGGTAAAAAACGGTTGTACGGACAATGCCGGCATGGTCAGGAAGCGCATGTCGGTAGTGGTGTTGTCGGTCCAAGTGAGCGTCATCTGGCTACCAGGGCTCTCATTGTAGTTGACGGTGTAGTCGTGTGCCTGAATAGAGAGGGCACTTGCTGCAGCGGCAGCCAATATAAGTAGATTTCTGTTCATAATCACTGACTGTTTTTTTGGGGTTGGTAATAATCTGTGAGGCTCACATAAGCCATACTCGGATGTGGCTTATGCGACTATGCAAAGCTAACACAAAACCGTGTGAAAACAAAATGCGGAGTTTTCTTTTTTGTTTGTTTCTGCTTGCAAGAGAATGGCAATGGGCACATCTTTTTTAGGGGGACAGGGTCAGCGTAGTTGCTCGAGCAGAGCGTCGGCAAGCAGCGATCCCTGCAACTCATAGCCCGACTGGAAGAAGTGCAGGTGGTCGCCGGTGTTCATCAGTTGCAACCTCAGCCAATTATACGAGGCCCCCTCGCCCCCGGCCACGGCATACAAGTCCCACACCGGGATGTGATGCTCGCTTCCGTAGCTAAGGATAATGTCGCGCACAGCGGCCACCGACTGATTGACGGCATAGCCGCGGCGGCCGCGGCGCTGCGATTCCATGGGAGTGGTGAGCAGGAATTTGGCGTCGGGATTGGCCTGACGCAACTCGGTCACGAGCCTATCGATTTGCGAGGCCATATATACATGGCTGCTGAAAGCCTCGTTGGTGCCGAGCGAGATGATGATGAGCCGTGGACGAAGAATTGCAGTCTGTCGCGCGAAACTGTCGATTTTATGATACATCGCATAAGTGGCTCCATTGTTGCCGATGGTGTGGTATACTACTCCCGACTTGCCGTTGTCCACAATCATACCCCAAAAATCGCTGCCGCACGGGATACCGCCGAGCGACACCGAATCGGTGACTCCATGCAGGGCAAATTCTGTGCTCCACGGTGTGGTGGCACGGCCGGCAATAGTGTCGGTTTCCACAGCGATAGTGTCGAAACCCGCTCCTGGCGAGTGCAGCAATGTGATGCGGCTGAAGCCGTGGCCTTCGCCGCTGGTGTGCACATTGAGCGT
This sequence comes from Bacteroides fragilis, assembly GCA_963641805.1. Taxonomy (GTDB): domain Bacteria; phylum Bacteroidota; class Bacteroidia; order Bacteroidales; family Muribaculaceae; genus Sodaliphilus. The sequence goes on along the minus strand of CAVIEK010000014.1, from coordinate 21,351 downwards.
GGCATGGCTGGAGGCGAACCTCACCGATATGCCAGTGAAGCCCATCACAGTGTGCCACGTGCGCATCAGCAGGCGCGAGCGTGCCGCGCGTGATGTGGGCGACGACAGGCTATAGTCGTCGGGAGCATTTGTCCCTGCCACAGCTAGAGGCACAAGGAGCCCGCGCCCGCCATTGCCGAAGGCATACTGCAGACGATTGCGCACAACCCCCGGGAAAAAATCGGGTTGCACGTGCGAGTCGCCTATGTGAAGCACAGCCAACTTGCCGCCTCTGCTGCGGCCTACCGCCCTGATGTCGCGCTTGAGCGAGCTCCAGTCATCGCCATTCATGGCGATGTGGTTTAGGTCGGTGCGTATGAAATCGATTTCCTGAGCCGAGGCTGCCTTCCATTGCAACACAAAGGTCATGACGAGAACGGCGAGCAGCCTCTGAAGAAATCGATTGTATTTCATTGCTAAATTCTTTAATGTAGTGTTTAATAAAAAACGGATTAAGACGATGCCGCACGATCACTCGGCCGGGACGGCCACGTTGCGGTCAAGCACAAGATTGTGAGCACGGGTCATGAACGCAGTGAATGCCTGCCGGCTGTCGGGGCGCAGCAGCGAGGGATCATGCTCTGGGACAAGCACGAAATTGTCGCCGGCACGTAGTGGCTTCTGCACGAAAAACAGTTTGTAACGGGCATCATGAACCACTACCCCACCATGCTCCAGCCGCGTGAGTCTCACCTTCACCATGGCACCGCCACGGCTGTTGACACCATTCTGGTTAGAGATGAAGTTGCCCAGGCTGTAGACGAGCAGCACATTTTTACGGTAGCTGCTGCTGTAGCGCATCTCCATGGGCTCAACCACATGCGGATGCCCGCCTATTATCAAGTCAACCCCTTGATCGACCAGAAAGTCGGCGAGCGAGCGTTGCGACGCCACCGGCTGCAACTCATACTCAATGCCCCAATGCATGCACACACACACGGCATCGGCACCGGCAAGGCGCGCGGCGGCTATGTCGGCAGCGATGAGTGCGCGACTGATATAATCGACCACCACACTGCCTTGCACCCCGATGCCGTTAGTTCCATAGGTGTAAGCCAGGAACGCTATGCGTATGCCGTTGACAGTGACTATGAACGGCAGGCGAGAGTCGCGGTGTGAGGCACTGACGTAAGTGCCTATGTGCGGGATGCTCAAGTGGTCGAGCGCGGAGACAGTCCTCACCAGACCCTTGTCGCGGCGATCGAGGCAATGGTTGTTGGCGGTGAGCAAGAGGTCTATTCCGGCGGCCTTTAGTGCCGCCGCATAGGCATCGGGGGCGCTGAAAGCCGGATAGCCAGAGTAAGGAGCGCCGGCAAGCGGACATTCGAGATTGGCCACGGCATAGTCGGCATCGGCGATATCGGCAGCCACGTGACTGAAACACTGGCTATAGTCAAAAGCCTTACCGCTCTTGCGGCCACACCGTGTTGCCGCCTGGATTTGTGGAGTGTGCTGCATGGCGTCGCCCACAAAAGTCAAGTCGGCGGTGGCCGAGCTGCCTGCAAGCAGCTCGACGAGCGACAGCAGCAATATCGAGAGCAGGTGCGTCATAATGTTTTGGAGGCGCCGACGGTTTTATTTATAGATTGCGTGTTGGGCGGCAAGCAGGGTGTTCTTCATCAGCGACACGATGGTCATGGGGCCAACCCCTCCGGGCACTGGAGTGATGAACGAGCAGTGGGGAGCCACCTCGTCGAAGTCGACATCGCCGCGCAGTTTCCATCCGCTCTTGGTGGCGGTGGAGGGAACACGTGTGGTGCCCACATCAATTATGGCCACGCCATCCTTAACCATATCGGCCTTGACAAATGCCGGCGAGCCGATGGCCGCAATGAGTATGTCGGCCTGGCGCGTGATTTCCTTGAGGTTCTGTGTGGCACTGTGGCACACGGTGACGGTGCAGTTGCCAGGATTGCCTTTCTGCATGAGCATAGAGGCCACCGGCTTGCCTACGATGTTGCTTCGACCAATCACCACACAGTGTTTTCCGCTCGTGGCTATGCCGTATCGCTCAAGCAAGGTGAGAATACCCTGCGGGGTTGCAGAGCGGAAGCACGGCAGACCTATCGAGAGACGGCCCACATTGATCGGATGAAATCCGTCGACATCTTTGCGGTAGTCTATGGCTTCGATGATTTTCTGCTCGTCGATGTGGCGAGGCAGCGGCAGTTGCACTATGAAACCGTCGACATCGGAGTCGGCGTTGAGACTGGCTATGGTGTCGAGCAACTGGCTCTCGGTCACATCGTCCTCGAAGCGAATAAGACTCGACTTGAAGCCGCACACCTCGCAAGCTTTCACCTTGGCAGCCACATAAGTTTCGCTACCGCCGTCATGTCCCACGAGCACTGCTGCCAAGTGAGGGCGCTTTTGCCCGGCTGCCACCATTTTTTCCACTTCGGCCGCTATTTCCTGTTTGATTTCGGCCGCTACTTTTTTACCGTCGATAAGTTGCATGAGAATTATGAGTTATGTTTCAACTGTTGTGTGCTTGTTTTTCTTGCCGTGATATAAGCCCTTATAATACCTCAATGGGCACCGCTGCCGTTGCCGCGGTGCCCATTGGGGCATGAGTGGATGCATCAGCGGCGACGCATGCCGCGCATGGCCTTGAGCGGATTTTTCATTGTGGCCACGGTGTGCATCATCTTGCGCGTCTGGTCGAACTGCTTGAGCAGCCTGTTCACCTCCTGAATGTCGGTGCCGCTGCCGGCTGCTATGCGCTTGCGCCGGCTGCCGTTCATCACCTCGGGGTGCTCCCGCTCATAGGGCGTCATCGACTGGATTATGGCCTCAATGCTCTTGAAGGCATTGTCGTCGATATCGATATCCTTGATAGCCTTGCCCACGCCCGGAATCATCGATGCCAGGTCTTTAAGGTTACCCATCTTTTTGATTTGTCCTATCTGGGCAAGGAAGTCGTTGTAGTCAAATGTGTTTTTAGCGATTTTCTTCTGGAGTTTCTTCGCCTCCTCCTCGTCGTACTGCTGCTGCATGCGGTCGACAAACGAGACGATGTCGCCCATGCCGAGGATGCGGTCGGCCATACCGGCAGGACGGAACGGGTCGATGGCCTCGAGTTTCTCGCCAGTTCCCACCCACTTGATGGGCTTGTCGACCACCGAGCGTATCGAGAGTGCCGCACCGCCTCGGGTGTCGCCGTCGAGCTTGGTGAGCACCACGCCGTCGAAGTCGAGACGGTCGTTGAACTCTTTGGCCGTATTGACAGCGTCTTGACCGGTCATTGAGTCGACCACGAACAGAGTCTCATTGGGGTTGATGGCATCCTTGATGGCCTTGATCTCCTGCATCATCTGCTCATCCACGGCAAGACGTCCTGCTGTATCGACAATCACCAGATTCTGACCGTCGCGCTTGGCCTGGGCGATAGCGTTTTGGGCAATCTCAACGGGGTTCTTGCTGTCGGGCTCGCTATAGACTGGCACATCGATTTGTGCGGCAAGCACCTTGAGCTGTTCAATGGCGGCCGGGCGATAGACGTCGCAAGCCACAAGCAAGGGTTTCTTGCCCTTTTCCTGCTTGAACTTGCGCGCGAGTTTACCTGAGAAGGTGGTTTTACCAGAGCCTTGCAAGCCCGACATCAGGATAATGGCCGGATGGCCATCGATGTTGAAAGGTGCCTGCTCGCCGCCCATGAGCTGCGCAAGCTCGTCGTGCACAATTTTCACCATCAGCTGGCTCGGCTTCACCGAAGTGAGCACATTCTGGCCCAGGGCCTTCTTCTTCACCGTGTCGGTGAATGTCTTGGCCACCTTGTAGTTGACATCGGCCTCGACCAGAGCACGGCGTACGTCCTTGAGCGTCTCGGCCACATTTATCTCGGTGATTTTACCTTCACCTTTCAGTATCTTGAACGAGCGTTCAAGTCTCTCGCTTAAACTATCAAACATTATGTTGTGTCGTGAGTGTGTGTATATTTGTTTTTTTATGAATCTCTCTTCAAAATAATTGACGTCGGCCCCAGATGATTGACAGAATCAGCCGATCAGGCGGTTGGTGTGGGTGTCGGGGAATACCACGCGGGGCTTGAATGCGGCAGCCTCGGCCGCATCGATTATGCCATAGGCCATTATTATGACCACATCGCCCTTCTGCACCTTCCTCGCGGCAGCACCGTTAAGGCAAATCACTCCCGATCCACGCTCGCCGGGTATGGCATAGGTGTCGAGGCGCTCGCCATTGTTGTTGTCGACTATGTAGACGCGCTCTCCTTCGACAAGACCGGCGGCATCCATCAGATCCTGATCAATGGTTATGCTGCCTATGTAGTTGAGGTCGGCTCCTGTGACGGTGACGCGGTGAATTTTTGATTTGATTACTTGTATCTGCATGACAGATAATTGCGTTGTCAGGATAATAATCCTGTTGTTCTAACTATGTGTTATCGTTTTTTTACGTATAGGCCACAACGGGTACCGCGCTCAGTGGCGGTAGGTGATGTTGTCGATCTCGCGCACATCGCCGCAATACACGGTGATGCATCCCACCACAGCTCCGTTCCAGTCGTCGACCGGTTGCAATGTGGTACTGTCGCATATCGAGAAGTACTCCACCTCCATCAGGTCGTAGGCATTGATTTGCGACACCACCCAATCGTGGGTCTCGGCCACCGTGTGCGACGCAGAGTAATCCACGCTCTCGCTGAGCACGCGGTAGATGTTGGGGGCCACCTTGCGCACCTCGGGGGTTAGACGCACATTACGGCTACTCTTGGCAAGTCCGTCGGCCTCACGCACCACCGGGCAAGGCACAATCTGAAGGTTGAAGCCCAATTGCTTGACCATGGCACGGATCACTGCTATCTGCTGAAAGTCTTTTTCGCCAAAGTAGGCTCTGTCGGGCTCAACCATGGCAAAGAGCTTGCTCACGATTTGGCACACTCCGTTGAAATGGCCGGGGCGCATGGCGCCTTCCATTACTTCGGCCACGGGGCCGAGTTCAAACACGCGGGTGTCGGGCTCGGGATAGATGTCGCCAACGGTGGGCATGAACGCGATGTCGACTCCGCACGATTCTAGCAGGGCCGCATCGGCTTCGGCCGTGCGCGGATAGGTGCGCAGATCTTCCTTATTGTTGAATTGGGTGGGGTTAAGAAACACACTCACCACCACCACGTCGCATTCGCGGCGTGCACGGTCGACCAGCGACTTGTGGCCTCCGTGAAGTGCGCCCATCGTTGGCACGAGTCCTATGTTCTTACCCTCTTGACGATATGCCTTGACAGCACTTTTGAGCTCATCAACCTTACTGATAATCTTCATTGTAGTCTAATTGATTTTACAAAATCAGTGCAAAATTAATACTCTTTTCACTGATAGGCAAATAAAATCGGCAACCATGCCACGACAACCGTGCCAAAATCATTGATTGAACGTAAATAAGAATATTCATCGCCTATATGGACCAAGCCTATTCATCCTATAGGACAAGCACAATCCTAAAGGCGCACCCGACAGCGCACTATTCACATATTTTAACCATTATATAATTCAACGTATCAAATATTTAAGATAACTTTACCGCCATAAAAAGATACCATTCCAAGACGAATTGTATAAGAACTATTTTCCAACAACCTCTAACTTAACTTTTATGCGACGAATTCCACTTATTTCACTGGCACTAATTGCAGCCGCTATTGGCTTCGTATCGTGCAACGAACAAGATTTCTATCGTCAAATTCCAGAAAGTCCCAACAAAGAACTCAATGTAGTAGTAGAGAGTGACAGTTTCATGGTCAACAGGAGCATGCTCAACAAGTATTTGAGCATTACAGGCATCGACAAAGATGTAACAAGCATCGTGCCGATAAAAGACGGGAACGCAACCCTTGCCTATATTGTGAACCTTAAAACCGGGTGGAAACTAATCTCGGCCGATTCCAGAATGACACCAATACAGGCTTTTGCAAATGCGGGGACGCTAAACCTCGCAGTTGAGAGCGACCCTGCGGTACAACTCGTCCATGGCATTGCCAACGACATTAAAGAATTCAAGACTAGCGCTGAACGTCCCAAGAGCGGAATGTGGATTGCCATTGAAAATGAATTGGCCATATTGCCGAATGCAAGTTCCAAAGTCACACCCCGTGGCATCGGGATGGGAATGTGGATTAAGCAAGAGCCAGAATATGAGAGTAGCACCGAAGAAATGCCTCACATCATTTCCACAAAATGGGGACAACTGGCACCCTACAATTATTATATGCCTTACATCAACTCCGACTTAACTATTAACGCCAACGTCGGCTGTGTTGCCGTTGCCTCAGGTCAAATCATATATCACTATAGGAAAAGTAATGATCGTGGCATAAAGGTTCCTGTTGCGGCATATCTACCACAAGAGATGGGCAAGGAGATGGTAGTAACACACAGTTCAGTTGACGGATGGCCCTTAATAATAAAATATCACGGGCATGCCGGCATGTTTCTAGCACAGATTGCAAAAGAGTTGGAAACCAACTACACCGATGCATCGGCATATCCCGATAAAGCAAAAAGCGTTTTTGACAACTACCTATTAGCCTACGACTCATATAGCGGATATGATTATTATAAAGTGCTATACAGCCTCAAGGGAGGAAAACCAGTATTTGCAAGCGCAGGAGTGACAGGCGGAGGGACAGGCCATTCATTTATCATTGACAGTTACCGGTGTGAGATTGAGAACACGGTAATCAACTATGTTTGGGATCCCGAGCACAGAATCACAGAGGAAGAGATGCAGAAATACCCGTCAGAGATGTTTGAACAAGGAGCCGACGGACGTGACACCAAACAAGAAATCGTATCAAACGAAGAGAACACCTACCTGGCTATGAACTGGGGAGACTTTGGAAGCGGAAATGAGGTTTACTATTTGGCACGCGAATATTCTGCCCCCATTTCAGGAAGTGATTTTTCCGGTGATTATTACAAACCGGGCAAGGACATCATACACGTCCCCTCGTGGAAGCACTCGAACTGGAATGTAACACATATGAAGTTAATCATTTATAACATTAGAGAGAAGTAAAACAGTATTATTCAACCGACAATTCTTAAATTAAAAGAAAGCAATGAAGAAACTTATGAAGATTCCGGCGATACTGATAGCTTGTGCCGTGATGACCGGATGTAACAACAGCAGTAACGAACCGGATGGGACTCCCCGCGTAGACATTCAACTAACACCTGCGCAAAAGGTAATCTCGCAGAACAATGTTGAGTTTGCCATCGACCTGCTCAAGGCGTCAAACACAACGGCCGACAATGCACTTGTAGCGCCGTTCAGTGCATCGTCGGTCCTGTCGATGCTTGCCGAGGGGTCGGATGAGGCTATAAACAGCGAGATTATCAATGCGCTGCACCTGAGCGCAACCAACACCGACGAGCTGAACGGATATTACAAGACGGTGACCAACGGATTGCTTAAGGCCGACAGCAAAACAGAGTTCACAATTGCCAACGCCATTTGGATTGACGGCAGCATGAATCCGTCGGGAAAATTCCAGGATGCCTGCAACGACTACTACAAGGTGCATGTGGGAAAAGCCGACTTTATGGGCAACCACACGAAAGCAGCCCAAGACATCAACACTTGGGTAAGCAAGGCTACCGGCGGCAAAATCGGCGCCATATTTGATGAAGGCGACATCAACGAGCTCACCAGATTCTGTGTAACCAACGCAAGCACGTTCAACGGCAAATGGCAATTCCCCTTCGACGAGAAACAAACCCAAGCAGGTAACTTCAAGAACCACAAAGGCCTGACCGAAAACGTGATGATGATGATGACCAGCATGGATGTGCAGGCCGACACGACTGGCACAGCCGACTTCATTGAGATGCCTTACGGCAACGGAGCCTTTGTGATGGACATAATCGTGCCAAAGGGCGACATAAACGCATATGTTGCCGGTCTATCGGCCAAAGCAATAGAGGGCCACATTGCCGCGGCCAAGAAACACACCTTTACGTTGCACATGCCTCGCTTTGCGGCTCAAGTGAGCAACAAAATGGCTCCAGTCCTTAAAAAACTGGGGATAAACAGAGCTTTTGAAAACAGCCGAGGGTTCAGGAACATGTTTGACGCTTCATCGGCACAAGTAGCCAGCAATCTGTCGCTTGCCAACTTCAACCAAAAATTGAACATCGACGTGTCGGAGAGCGGCACCAAGGTGGAAGTTGCAACAGGGACATCAGGAGCCGACAGCCGTGTGTCGGGCAGCGACTTCTTCATCGACACGCCGTTTGTCTACATGATTCGCGAAGTGAGCACGGGCACAATACTCTTCATCGGCAAAGCCCAATCTCTTAAGGGAATGAGCAAATAGTCCCAATTGCCACTACGTATGAAGTCAATTACTTTCTGACCGATCAATTGTCCATCGACAAACAAACAGCATCGCCCTGCAGCCATCAATCGAGTTGCAGGGCGATGCCTTATTTGTCAAGAGCAGCGTTAACGGTCGAGCCACAGATAGGTGGTGACGCTCGACAGCTTTGGCGAGTAGTAGGCTTTGGCCTTGATCAGCTTTGTTCCCGAGGGGACTGCCACAGGCGAAGTCCACACCGGTGAGTCGAGCGTGGGCTCGGAGCCGTCGACGGTGTAGCGCACCACGAGCGACGGGTATTGCGTGTTGGCCAGCAGTTTGCCATCGCTTACCACGATGCCCGGTTGCGGGATGCGGAAGCTGTAGCCGCGCTGACTAAGCTGAGGAAGCTCGCGGAAGATGCGCTGGTTATAGGCATTGCGGGCGGCCACATAGCGCGAGCTGTCGTCATATTCCTCGCCCCATTCCGGACGCGAGTTCCATCCGCGCTCCACAAGGCCGAACACCTTGGGCAGACAGTAATACTGCACCATATCCCAACTGCGCAGAGTCTCGCCCCAAAGCTGTCCCTGCACGCCTATCACGTTTTCGGGCCGTGAGAGCTGCACCTTGCCGTCGGCAGCACGCTTCAGGTCGATGGGGGTGCCGTCGTAGGCCGTGCGGGCCGAGCGGTAGATGTTCCAGGGCTGCGCATCGAAGGCAGCAAACTCATCGACAGCACCACCCCAGTGAAGCCCTATCTCATATTGGTGCCAATTGTAACCCATGTCCATATAGAAATTGGTGACATTCGACAATATCACGGGGTATCCGGCATTGGCAATGGTGTAAGGCACCACATCGCGACTGCCCACAGTGCTCCATGCGTTGACCCCGGCAATGCGTTTGCTCATGGTCTGGTTATAAGCATCATCGTGTCCAAGGGCAATCTCCTGCCAGCCCTCGACGCGGATGCCGCGCGGATAAAGAATGTCGGTGATGCGGCGCATGTAATACTGACTCACCTCATGGGCCGACTTCATGCCCTCGCGCTTCATCAGCGCCTGCACTGTGGGAGTCTTGTCCCATGAGCCACCGGGCACCTCGTCGCCACCCAGATGCACGATGTCGAGCTTCAGCCCGGCGTCTTTATACATGCTCTGAAGTTCGGTGACCACCTTGTCGATGAAACGGTACACACCATCGCTTGACACATTAAGCACATTGTCGTGATAGCTTTGGGCCGAAGTGAACACGCTTTGGTCGTTATCGTCCCACAGCACATACTGGCAAGCAGCCACGCTGTCGGTAGCAATGAGCCTGCGATAGCGGTTGAGCATGGCCACCTTGGCAGCCCTTGCGTGGCCGGGAGTCTCAATCTCGGGAATAATGCGCACACCACGCTCGTGGGCATAGCGCAGCAACTCCACAAACTGGCTGCGGGTAAGATAGCCGTTGGCGCTCTGCGAGAGGTCGTCGGGATTGCCGTTGCCGTCGAATATCTGAGCCAAGTAGCCATTCTCGTCGAGAGTGCATCCGCGGCGCGAAGCCACCTCGGTAAGTTCGGGAAGGCCGGGAATCTCGAGTCGCCATGCCTCGTCGTCGGTGAAATGGAACTGGTAGGTGTTGATCTTATAATACGCCAGCAGGTCGACAAACTTTTTAATGCAGTCGTATGGGATGAAGTTGCGGGCGATGTCGAGCATAAAGCCGCGGTAATGGAAGTCGGGAGCATCGGTCACTGTCGCATTGGGCAATTTACGCCCCTGAGAGTGGTCGATGGCCGAGATGAGCGTCTTCACACCGTTGAGCAGACCGGTCTCGCTCGCACCGGTGATAGTGACGGCACCGTTGTCGACCACAAGGCGGTAGGCCTCGTAGTTGTCGGGGTCGACCTTAGAGTCGACCTTGAGCTCTATTGTGGTGGGTTGGGAACTTGTGCAATAGATGCCCCGATCCTTAAGCTCGCGCTCAAGATATCGGCGACCGAGAGACGTGGAGCGTCCAAGCAGAGCCGTCTTGATGGTGACCGCCGTTGACACCTGAGTGTAGCCTTGGCCCAGACTCACGCTCTTGGGGGCTGGCATCTGGTCGTAGGGCGTGCCAGTCACTGTGGTGTGCTGCGCAGGCAGTGCGAGCGACTGGTTTTGCGCATAGATGCGGCGCCCGTCGGGATAGTCGGCACGCATTCCCCACTGCTTGGGATCGTCGAGGCGCGAGTAGGTGATTGTCACCGGTAGCGGGTTGCGGGTATCGCCGTTGAGCACCACATGACCGCCCATAGGCATGTAACTCACGTTGACCATGGTGCCGCGCATGAGCAGATCGACCACTATCGAGTCGCCAGCAGCCATGTTGTGATAGCGACTGTTTGGCTTCACACGATAGTAGGTGGTCGACACCTCGTCGACATCAACAGGGCTGCTGTCGGGCAACTTGACGCGACGAGAGAACTGGTTGAAGAAGAATTGCCAGTTGGCATCAAGTGGACGCCCACTTGTGTTCTTGATTACGAAACGTGAGCTATAGTAGCCTTTTTCGGCACCGTTCTGCCCCATTTCCCATCTCACGGCAACAGGTGCCGTGCCGCTGCCGGCCGCGGCAGTAGCCGATACCATGGCTGCCGCCACGAGGGCTTTTGCTTTCTCAGAGATTTTCATTGTGTGTGTGGATAAGTGGATATATAATGTGTATAGGTTTTTTATCGGTTATCGGTTGTCGATGCGGCATCCCGACGGATGCTCAGTCACTCCCTTGTGGCCATAGAGGCCACAAGGGAGTCAAGCAGATTGCCGCATGCGTCCTCAAGGAGGTCGAGCACAAGCTCAAAACCCTCAGCCCCCTCATAGTAGGGATCGGGCACATAGTCGTAATGCGGATACAACCTGATGTAGCGTCCCATGCGCACCACCTTGCGGGCCTCTTCGGGCGAGGCGGCCATCTGCATAAGGTCGCGCTCATTGCCGGCATCCATTGCCACTATGAGGTCAAAGCGCTCAAAGTCGCTGCCAGTGACGCGGCGGCTGCGGTGTGTGAGGTCATAGCCGCGGCGCAACGCATGCACACGCATGCGTCTGTCGGGTCCGCTGCCCGCATGGCCGCCATAGGTGCCCGCCGAGTCGATTAGAAAGCGGCCCGTGAGACCACGCTGGTCCACAAGCTGCTGCATCACGCCTTGGGCTGCCGGCGACCGGCATATGTTGCCAAGGCACACGAAGAGTATCTTATATTGCTTGTCGCTGTGTGAATTATTGTCGCTCATCTGAAAAATTGCTATGGCTTGCAAAGTGTTTTTGCGGTTTTTGAAAATCACGCATGAGTGTGCGCTGATCGCACACTCTGCAAAGATACTGAATCGTAACGACTTAAAAAAATAGGATGCCCAATAGCCTCTGGCGCATGAGGCCGACGTGGCGAAAGCCAGGGCTGACAATTAAGGCAATATTGCGTTTTTTTCAGAAAAATAAACGTCAGTTTTATTGTTCCATTAAAAAAAATGGCTACTTTTGAAGAACGAAAAACTAATTAATTAACGACCTATTAAAAGACATACTCAAGATGAAAATTGGAGTACCTAAAGAGATTAAAAACAATGAGAATCGCGTGGGCATGACCCCCGCAGGAGTAGCAGAGCTCGTAAAGCACGGCCACACCGTGTACGTTCAGCACACCGCCGGAGAGAACAGCGGATTTCCCGATGAGCAATACGTAGCCGTGGGCGCACAGATACTGCCCACCATCGAAGACGTGTATGCCACAGCCGAGATGATTGTGAAAGTAAAGGAGCCCATCGAGCCGGAATATAAACTTATCCGCAAGGGTCAACTGCTGTTCACCTATTTCCATTTTGCTAGCGACGAACCACTCACAAAGGCCATGATCGAAAGCGGAGCAATATGCCTTGCCTATGAGACCGTGCAACTGCCCAACCGCACCCTTCCGCTGCTCATACCCATGAGCGAGGTGGCTGGCCGCATGGCTGCCATCAACGGCGCATATTACCTGCAGAAAACCAAGGGCGGCAATGGCAAGCTCATAGGTGGCGTGCCCGGCGTGAAGCCAGCCAAGGTGCTTGTGCTCGGCGGCGGCGTTGTGGGCGAGGCTGCAGCACGCACCGCTGCAGGCATGGGTGCCGATGTGACGATCACCGACATTTCTCTGCCGCGTCTGCGCGATCTCGACCTCCAAACTCCAGCCAACATCCATCCGCTCTACTCGTCGGAACATAACATCCGTCAGGAAATCAAGGACGTGGACGTGATTATCGGCTCAGTGCTCGTTCCAGGCGACAAGACTCCGCACCTCATCACCCGCGACATGCTCAAGGAGATGCAGCCCGGCACAGTGCTCGTCGACGTTGCCATCGACCAAGGCGGTTGCTTCGAGACTTCGCACCCCACCACTCACAGCGAGCCCACATATGAAGTCGACGGCATTCTGCACTATGCAGTGGCCAACATACCCGGAGCAGTGCCCAACACATCGACCACTGCCCTCACCAATGCCACCTTGCGCTATGCAGTGGCTTTGGCCGACAAGGGCTGGAAGCAGGCTTGCAAAGACGATCCCGCACTGTTCAAGGGCTTGAACGTGGTTGAAGGCAAAGTCACCTTCAAGGCCGTGGCCGACGTTTGGGGTCTCAAATACGAGCCCATCGAACTGTAAAGATTACAGCCGGGGGGGGGGTGAAGAGGGGCAGCGCCGCTGACCTCAACCCCACTCTCAGCTATCCCATACACACAACAAAATCCCGCAGATTGCCACCCGTGGCTGAATCTGCGGGATTTTTCCATCTGTTCCCCAACCGACGAGATGTGTGCACTCTATTTATATTTTTTATAACCGCCCTCCACCTGTTAACACAAATTAACCTTAGGGGGGGGTATTTCATATAAATCTGATTACTTTTGCATAAAGTGAACTAAAAAAGGCACGATTAGTGTCAATTGCTAATTCCAACTAATCATTAAACAATATAACTATTAGATTAACCTCGTGAACACGATGACTTTTACATATCACACACGTTCCAAATCAATGCCAACAGGAGCCTACCTTGGCATTGTTATTCGCAGGGCTATATTGTTGCTATTGATCCTTTCGCCGTTTGTTCTAAATGCTCAAGAAACAGAAAGACGTGTTTATTACCTTGACTGCTCTTATTCCATGGTCAGCAATAAACTTTGGGATGAGGTCAGGAGCAAATTAAAGGATGCCATTGATGGTGTAGAAAATGAAAAAACCGAGCTCATTGTTGTGCCATTTGCTTTCGACACGCAGTCTCACCCACATTTGGAGTGTTTTAAAAAAGACGCCACTACATCGGGAAAGGATTATCTGAAGAAGAAAATTGATGCTCTGGAGATCACAAAGAGCACGAAAACCTACCTCAAAGACCCCTTAGCTGACTTTTATGCCAATAGAGCTGATCCAAGAAAGGTGAATTATATGTTTCTTATGACAGACGGAAAGGACGAGGGACCAAGCGGGCAATTTTCTAATCTTCTCAGCCGATGGCAGAATCGGTATAGAGGCATGAAAGTATATGGCTTCTATGTGATGCTTCACAGTGATGCAAAGGATTCTAATGTGGAAAGCGTAATCAACTCGCAGAAACATCTATGGAAAGTGGAGAGAGCCGACGTTAATATTAATCTCGTTCGACTGCAATCGAATGCAATATTTAACGCTCGAAGCGACAAATACTTTGAATTGCCCATCTATGGGAAATACAACGGGATGACATTTCACGCATCATTCCCCGCTAGTTCGAGATATCATGTGGACCACACCGAAATCAAGAACGGCAAACTCCGTGTGTATGTCACTTGCCATGAAGACCCATATCGTCTGCCTGAGTCAGAGAGTAACAATTTGAACATTACGATGACTGGCGGTGGTGAGTTCGATTTTCTTGTTACAGAAACCGTTGTGGTCAATTGTTTGAGTAAGAGAGAACGTTCCCTTAAAACATCTACCCTTTCTTCGAGCAAGGACAATACCGAGCCCTTTGGCACAGTTGAATACTACCCATCGTTTTTGTGGGTTAAATCTAATATAAAGCCTGTAACCCAGACAATCGAATTCGATTTCAGTGAAGATGCCAAAAACGATTCTCTTTCTTTTGCTGAATTCCAATTCGTTGACAACGACGGGAAAGTGATAGGCACCGACATACTTCAGGTGTCGGTCGACGGACAGCAATTAAGCAACAACAGTTTTAGGATAGGAAGTAACGTGACATCCAAAAAGATAACCTTTTCGTTCACTCCCGAAGCACAAGGCGGTAAGCACCAAGGCTATCTAAGACTCATATCGCACCACCTCGACCGGATCGATTCTCAACTATTAAGACCAGGACAACAAGTTAATGCCTTCCAATGGACCTTGAAATACGACAAATGCATGAATCCGTTGGCAAAGGGCCTAATGTGGATTATTATTTTTATTGCATCGTGCCTGTTGCTTTGGTTCATTATCTTACGTCCCATATTTTACCCACACTTTGCAAAATTCACCAAGTCAATACTCATAGAGAAAGACGGGAAGAAAATAAGGCAATTGAATTATGCCTTTAAAGGTGCACGTAAAGTCATATTCTACAACCAGAAAGTGAAGCAATCACTACTAAAGAGAATCTTTGTGGGCGAGACCAGAACGCTTGTCGACCCGAACTTCACGTCGAAACTAACATTCTCGCCCCACAAGCGTGACGCTATTGCATCAGGGGTGGGTTATTCAGTAAGGCCAAATCCAATTCCAAGAAGCGGAATTGCGACAATAACAAACACACAACAGAAACTAATAATAACTTTAAGATAAATCACAACTATGGCAATTAAACTCAAAAAGACGCTTTATGT
>CAVIEK010000014.1:0-6125 GCA_963641805.1 Bacteroides fragilis | reverse complement strand
GGCTTAGGCGGCACAGGCGTATCGGCACTTCTGAAAATCAAAAAATGCTTTGTTGACAGCTACGACGATATTCCACCAATGATTGGATTTCTCGCCATTGACACCGATGGTGCTGCCAAAAACAAATCAGTAACAAGTAATAGTGGCAAGATTATTAAGCTTGATGCAACTGAGCTGTTGGTCTGCACGGTAAAAACGCCGCTGAGCGTTTACAGGGCTAACCCGAATATTTACGATTGGGTGCCAACAAAAAATGTTGACAAGTTATCGTCGATTCAAGGAGGCGGAGCAGGTCAAATCCGCTCCAACGGAAGGTTTATTGCCTATTATAACAACACTAACATCAAGAACAACATCCAAGCTGCAGTCACCAAGATTCATCAGCTCATCCCTCACGGGTCGAAATATGAGGTTGACATCAACACAAACGGTGTTGAGTATCCGGCAAACATCAACGTGTTTGCCTCCATAGCCGGCGGTACCGGTAGTGGCATGTTGATTGACGTGCTAAGCATCATCAATGAATCTCTTCATGAGAAAGCGCTGGCATTCAAGCTTTATCCTTGGATTATCTTGCCCGAAGTGTTCAGGGCGATGAGTCACGGCCCGTCTATGGCTAATGTACTTTATAACAGCTACGGAGCATTGCGCACATTGGACTATGTAATGCATTACAACCCAAAGTCGCCGGCCATCAGTCTAGGATATTCCAAAATCACAGAGCCTCTCTTCGACTATGCCTACATCATTAACAACACGAATTCGGCTGGCGTTTCATTCAACAGTCTCGAAGACCTCATCGACGTTGTAGCCAAGAGCGCATTCCTTCCCGCCAACAAGATGGGTGACGAACTCGCCTCTCCATTCGACAACATTGTTGCCCAAAAGATGGGTGGCGCTTATGACATCCTTAACAAAAAAGCGTGGGCGGCATCAGCAAGCAGCGCCGAACTCATTTACGACGGTCAGGCCGTGGGACGCGCAATGGCACGTTCAACTATTACACAGTTGTGCGAGTCGATGCTTCAGTCACCGACAGATGCGACCAAAGATGCAAATGAATTCTTTGATGACAAGGATGTCATGATTCGCGAGAACAACGGTCGTGATGATATAATAGACTCCCTCCTTTCACCATCACCCGCCTATCAACTGTTAATTAGCGAAGATACAACAGTTGCCGACATCATTTATTATATTGAGAACAACTGCGGACAGGCACAACTGGAATCTGCGCTTAGGACTGCTCTTGATGCAAAATTAGCAAATACCAATACGTCCTTTGACAGAAAACTCTCTGAGATCATGAGTCGTCCTCAAGGCAAAGTAGATGCTGCAATTAAGTTCATTCAAGCCTTGCAGACTATCACATCATTGTGCAAAGGTGAAATGGAATCGGAAGAAAGTGAGTTCCATTCATTGAATTCCGTGCCTGCGCAATGGGAAGCATTGCTGGAGGCCACAAAAAACAAAGGTTTAACGAGAATACTTAAAGGGCCCTTAAATGAAGCAGCAGTTGAGACACTTCAGGCCAGACTTACAGAGACTGTTACCAACAAGCGTGAAGAAATAAGACGCACATGGGCTCTGAAATTCTACACTTCTTTTGAGCAGTCACTCAATCAGAGGTTACAGATGTTGGAAGGCTTGAAGGCAATTCTCACTAAAATTGGCGATAATGCCACGCGTAACCTTCTTGATCAGCAGCAAAGATCTACTTCAAAGTCAAAGTTCCAAATTTTCTTGCACCACAGCGATATAATGGAGACCTCCATAAAGATTGACGATGTGGTTAAGACGGAATTTGTAACGTATCTTAACAAGGACGGGGGTATGGCATCTTGGCTAGGCCAGTCTCAGCAGTACATCGAAACGAAGCTTTCGTATTTCGCCTCACGCACTCCAGCCGTGAAAAAGGTAATGGACACCAAAATTGATGACGTCCTCAAAAAAATGCCAGAAGAAAAAGTCAAGGAACTCCTTGATCATCTTAAGATTCTTGCATCACCTTTGTGGACATATAACACTCAAGGCTATAATAAAACAGGACTTCAACTTGACCGATTCATTATTGTCGGCGTTGGTAATCGCGACGATAGCACTCTCAGCCAGGATGACAGGTACAAGACATATTTCGACACAAACAGCAACAAGGCCTCATTTGCATCAACCAACCAAGACGATAGGGTTTATGTCCTTGTAGTAGAAGATCTTTTGCCGATTTATGCAGTTAACAACTTCAGTAGCTACGAACAGGATTCTAAGGAGAAGGAGGCAAGCGGCTTCATGATGGCAAATTATCTTGATGAGAAGCTCAACAACCGCATGAACTCAGAGAACTTCAGCGTAACCCCCACCCAAGAAACGGACGATGCATTATGGCTCTGGGTTTTGGGATTTATATTTGGCTATGTACATCACGATTTGACCGACAATCAATATTGGATGAGAAGCGAGAGCCACGGAGATCCCATTCACGATTTCAGGTTTAATCTCGGCAATCAGCGTGATGTTGCTTTTAACACCTTTAAAAGTGAACACCTGTACAAGGAGGTTGAAAAAGAACTAAACAATAAAATCGCAAAGGAAGGAAGCCAACACATTCAGGACATATTAACTGAAATTAAGGACAACGGCAGCTATCTGGAAAAACATGCACAGCTAAGCACATTTGAAAAAAGTTGTATCAACGACCCTAAATACCGGGCTGTACGTGAACTCGTTGAACAGGAAATCCGCATAATAATGTCACATGAATAACATTAATATTACTGAAAATTATGGCTAAATTCATAGTAATCAGTGCGGACAACAGGCTACATTACTTAGTGGACGGCATTGAAAAATGCCTTCCACTAAATCCTAATGTTTCCACAGGTATATCAACCGGAAAGATCATAAAATCTGATACGGGTTACTCCTATAAATATACCATTCCCGGTAAAGGTACAACTGATGGCGCAGCTCGTCATTTCAGTGATCTTTTGGCCAATCAACTTGCGGCCTTCAGGCTAGCATATTGTATACCAAACGATCAACTCGTCAATATATTCTTATTGGAAAATCCACTAAAAGAGAGCGACTTATCGGCATCAGAGCTATGGATTGAAGAATTTGACAAGGTGTTCCATGACGGTTTAGGCCTTGGCACAAGTTTCTGCTTGTATCGTCTCATATTTACTTATAGTCACGATACCCCCAATGATGTAGCAAATCAAATCAACAGAGACACATTAAAGGAGTTGCTCGACAATCATATTAAAATCACACATGACAACACCAAAGACACGTTTGACCGTTATATTTTCTATATCGACAACCAAAAAAGCGACGACGCAGGCATGTGTCTAGACAAAGAGGACCATGACCTTAAGATACCACGTTTTCTGACTGACTTCATGATGCTGGCATCTAACAACGATGATAGATCCAAGGTTGTCAGTGCCATTAATCCTGCAACAGGAAACACAAGGATCTTTTCTGTAGGCTTTGCAGAAAGCATGTATTATTATCCTGATGTAGAACGCTATTATAAGCATGCAGACAACCGGGATCTTCATCGGAAGTTTTTGTTAGACGAAGATGAAACGCATGGCGACACAAAAAAGGAAGCCATGGATGCTGAAAAGCATCCCTTTGGCTTACGTAAACGTAATCAAGTGCTTGCCAAATATTACGAAGACGTCCCATTAGATGAGGACCTTAACAATTATCCGGAATCGTCAGATAAAAAAATAAACGATTGCTTAGTTGCCCTCAAGGACATCCTTACCCAAGAGAGGGATAAGGAACAAGAGGACTTCAACAACTCTCCGGATGTTGTCACTCTAGAGAATGCCATAAGCGAGTGTGAAGAGAAAATCAGCAGTGCAAAGCCTGAAGCAGGTGAAACAAAGGAAGATTTTGAAGAAAGGATCGCAAAGCTGCATTCAGAGAAAGAACAAAAAACAAATGAGTTAAACGTATTGAAAGACTCATTTGAGCCTGAATGTCCGTTATATGTTGACAGGGGTATGATATATACCGATTTGTGCGTTACTCAGAATAATAATGAGCCAGAGAAAATTGCCGAATATTCTGCCAGATATAATAAATTAGTCGATTTTGCGACGAAGTCTGAAAAATTCTTGAATTTTGTTAAGAGTACAGCGCCAGCAGTAACCGCATTACCTTCTGATGAGCCCGAGAAGTCCAAGGACAGCAATCCTGGATGTCTCACTTTGGTAGTTTCCGGCTTTAAACGACTCTTGGGGCTAGATACGAAGCCGTCACAAGGTGGTGACGAGAATGATTCCAACAATGGGTCCACTGCCGTCAAGACGCCTCCCACGGACTACATAACACAAATCACAGAGCAGTTGAAGTTAAAGTCAGCATATGTGACCTTCAAAAATTATGTTGATGCTATTGAAAAAATCTACGCTTCAGAAAAGGAAGAATGTGATAATTTCAAATTGACCATTCACACCAACCACTATTGCACTTTGATAGATCTTGGTAAACTTAAGGAAGCCCAATCAGAGACGTCTTCAGAACGACTTGAAAAAATAATCTTAGATTGGAGAGACGAGGCCAAGCCCACGAAATCAGGTCTTGTGTCATTGACTCAAATAGAATCTGCAAAATATACCAAAAAAGAGTTCCCTTTCATTGATTGGGTAAATCCATTCTCCTTTGTAAAAGACATATCGAACGATGACCGTATGGCAAAAATCTGCGATACACTTCAGAAGATGGCTGCTCCTTTTGTTAATTATAATCTTCCCGACACTAAATATGGCGAAACCAGAATGAACAGACTCATATTTTCGGATAGGCCAAACTTTGCAGAAGAATTCCAGAGGATACGTACAAAAGTGGATAAGGGCACTGAAATGTTAGCCTCAACATCGGTGCATGTCGCTTCTAAAATATGCATGATGGAAATCTTGCCATTGGATGAGAAAATACTGAGTAACCTCGCAGATCTACAGGAAGACGGGAATACTGTCATTGCTGATATTTTAGCGGGGTTAAACGCTGGTATAGGTAACAGTGAAGACGGCAACAATGCAACAGAGCCTCCTGTTTTAGACTGGGGGCAATGATTGACAACGACATGAACAACCGTGAGTCATTGCGTTGCTTTTATTGCAATAAGCGTATAAATGGACGTTATTATTTTGATTGGGCGGGTCATAACATATGTGCCTCGCACATCGGTACAGCAATAAAATGTGCGAGTTGTGGCCAGTTTTGCGGGCCTGATTCAAAGGACATTGGCTTGGGCATGAGGATATGCAGCCATTGCCAGAAATACAGAATTGAGCACAAAGATTGTGATACAATCGTACAATTCATAAAAGAGGTATACCAAAAGACTGAAATTGGACTTGTCACAGGGTGGAGGCTTATGATGGTTAATGCCGAAACCTTATACAAAATGACACATGACCTGAATACGCGCGGGTTGGCACATGCCGAAGGCAGCAAGTATACAATATTCATTTATAGAGAGCTGTCAAGGGTCGCTTTCGCTCAAGTTTTGGCTCACGAGATGTTGCATGTATATCAATATACGCATAATATTCATCCCATAAAATCGAAATGCGAGGGATTTTGTAATTTGGGAAGTTACGTTGTTTTGTCGGCAATTAACGCCCGTGAGGCTAAGGCTGCCATTGAAAATCTGAAGCGCAATGAAGATCCGGTTTATGGCGACGGATTCAGGAGTATGTTGGCGGTATATGAATCTGGCGGTTGGCATGCGGCAATCAAGCAGATAAAGGGATTATAGTCATGCCCTATGCCCCCCCTTTTGGGCAAGGCTGAATCAAGGCTGGACTCATTGCTTGAATTTCAAGCCTTTCAGTTGGCTGAAAACCGCTGAGGCAACCCTGCGATTAAACTCCGTGGACATGTGTGGAAGGTTACCGTTAATTGCCGTCATGGTTAGGAATACGCAACCTGCGGCGCTCTTTCATTTTTGCGGAAAGGCGACGCCAGGTGTGAATCCACAGCAGCGGAATTCCCACACCGGCTATGGTGTAGAGGATGAAGAAGCCGTCGGTGGCGGCATTAAGGTGCACCACCATGTGGGTGCCCATCTGATGCCAGTCGAGTCCGTAGCACATGATTTTTATGGC
>CAVIEK010000013.1:22752-27448 GCA_963641805.1 Bacteroides fragilis | reverse complement strand
TCGTAAGACAGCAGATTTACAGTCTGCCCCATTTGGCCACTCTGGTATCTACCCAAGAAAAAAATCTTTTGAGCCTCTTGTCGGATTCGAACCAACGACCCCGAGATTACAAATCACGTGCTCTGGCCAACTGAGCTAAAGAGGCATCATGTTTTTTTGCTCTTAATCGCAATTTCCAGACCGCTCTCTTGCGTGCCCGTTACTTGTTTCAAGCGGGTGCAAAGTTACGCATATTTTTTAATCCAGCAAACAATGGGCGGTTTTTTTTTGAAAAAAAATGCGATTTACATTTCTTGACCGCTACTGGGCACCCTTCATCAGCAATTACTGCAGTGGCTGCGCCATTATGGCCCACCGACGGCAAATGTACTCATTTTATCGCCACGGGTGTCTTATCCCACATAATAATATAGCACCGGGACCATCATTAGCATCACGACAAACGCCACACACGCAAGCACAAGGGACAAGACTATCGCCAACATAAGAGCTGTGCGCCACAACGCCTGCCACCACGTCAGCCTGTAGAGGCCACGATAGGTCCACACCATGTAGTATAGCACAAGGGCGTCATACTGGTCGATAAAGTTGAAAAAGGCAAACAGGTAGACCATCACGACGTAATGCTCTATCACTTTGAGCCGGCGGCCATAGAACCGCCTGCGGTAAAAGACACAATATGACGTCAAGCCAAACAGCGGGAAGAAGGCAAACAGCGATAGCGACGTGTCGCTCACCAGCTTTTCCAACGCCAAATCCACCGCCGCAGCAGCACGGCCCGAAAATAAGCCTTGTCGACAATCCTTCCATTTGGTATAGGCTTCGAGTATCTTCTTATCCTTTTTAACCTTATCGAACAACACTCTGGAGTAGACGTCCGACACCATCTGCGCAATCGATTCCTCTTTTTGGACGCTCTGCCTAATCACACGGTCGCTGACGCCCGTACACAAGGCCACAATGGAAATGGCTATCAGAAACGAGCTCACCGGACTCTGGTAAATCACGCGGTGGCCACTGAAATAGTCGCGTAACATATATCCCGGACGGAGCGCAAAATGTATCATCGTGCGGATGAAATTGCTCGACAGTTGCGGATACGCCTCGCGGAAAGTCTTCAAAAGCCGGGGCTTGCCCTTACCTAAATTGCTGTTTTGACCGCAACGTGGGCAATAGTTACCCGTGAACACATGGCCACAGTGGCAACACACTGTCTCTTCCTGCGCCAAGCGAGGTGTGGGGGTGCCGCGCACGACAAACACCTGTAAACGGCGCCAACAGCGATGAAGCGACAGGGCAGCCTCTTTAATCTTAGACATTATTCTGAGTGCGGGTATCATTCTCGACTGAGCCGGGGATAAGGAATACTACAAAAAAAATCAAATTTGAAACATCGGTTTGCCCGACAAAGGTTCTTCGCACTTTTTGCCGGTCAAAACAAGCGGCCTTAACATTCATGCTGAAGCCACCGGTTGCAAAATTACTAATAATTCCGTACCACCCAGTGGACTTTATATGCATTTTGTGGCAACTCTACCGCTTTAGACAGGGCACGGATACAAAAAAGCACAACTGGCAGGTCTTTGACATCCGGAGTCGATGTGCGGTACTGAGCGACAGTGTTCAGAACCGACGGAGCACACCTGTGCAAACACAGCGTAGGCTGTGTCGGGAAAAACATTTCACCACGGCACAGCCTACGCTGTATTATCATTTCATATATTGCACCCGCAAGCACCGCATTGCCAATAGAAGCAAAAGCCAGCGCTCAGGCGCCTGCCAAGAGTCACTTTTGCTCCGGCAGCAGGCACGGACGCACAACCGACGTAACACCACCCTGCTCAGTGAATGTGGCGGTGAGCGGCTTGGCATCGGCCGCAGATTGTGCGATCATCAGAGTGTATTGTCCCGGTTCAACTTGCCAGCAACTTCCCTGCTCGTTGAACGAGGCAAGACTTGCATAGGGGATGCTTATGGCCACGCATTGTGACTCACCAGGTTGCAGAAGCCGGGTTTTGGCAAAGCCGCGGAGCTCTCGCGACGGCTTGTCCATGTCGCGTCCGGGCGCAGCCACATAGGCCTGCACCACCTCGCGTCCAGCCACACGGCCCGAATTGCGAACCTCGACAGTGGCGGTAACACTACCGTCAGCAGCCACCTCGACCTGCGGCTTGCCATAGGCGAATGTGGTGTAACTGAGACCGTAGCCGAACGGGAACGACACGTCCACACCGCGGGTGGTATAGTAGCGGTAACCCACATATACGCCATCGGCATATTCCGTGTAATCCACATTTTTGCGCTCGTTCTTGCCGTTATGGTCCGACTCAAGCAACATCCAGCTCTGGAGATCGAGTTCATCAAGGCCATCAGTGTCGGGGAAGTTGGCAGCCGAAGGCACATCGGCATATTTCACCGGCCAAGTCATGGGCAGACGTCCCGAGGGATTCTCACGACCGGCCAGGATATCGGCCACCGAGTTGCCGCCTTCCTGGCCTGGCAGCCAAGACACAAGCACGGCATCGACATCACCTATCCAACTAGCGGTTTCCACCACGCCACACACGTTGAGAACCACAACCACGCGCTTGCCGGCCTTGTGGAACGCCTTCGACACAGTCGATATCATGTTACGCTCGGCATCGGTGAGATTGTAGTTGCCTTTGACATTACGGTCGAGGAACTCACCACTGATTTTGCCTATTGTGATCACGGCAGCGTCGTTGGCCTTGACAGCCGCATCGAGAAGGCTTTTGTCAATTTTCAGCTCATCCACACGATACGGAGGCAGCCACTTGCCGTATTTGCCCCGACGCTCCGGCAGATTAGCCTTCGCCTGAGGGATATAGGCCTCGTAGGTTGCCTGCACGGCATCGTCGGTGGTGAATCCGGCATTGTGAAGGCCGTCGATGAGGTTGACCACATAAGCGTGATTCACATTGCCCGAGCCTGTGCCGCCTGCAATGAAGTCATAGCTCGTGCAGCCAAAGGCGGCAAGTTTTTTTGTTTTTTTGCCGAACGGCAAAGTCGAGCGGTTGTTTTTCAGCAGCACCATTCCCTCGACGGCCGCAGCCCGTGCTGTGAGTGCGTTTGCGGCAAGGTCGGGATTGTTGTCGGCCACATATCCGGCAAAACGTGGAGTGCGCATCACATATTCGAGCACATGCCTCACGTCGCGGTCAACGGCCTCGATGGGCAGTGTGCCGTTGTTCACGGCTTTGATCAAATCCTCCCGCTGCTTGTAGGTGCCCGGCATCAGCAGGTCGTTGCCGGCCAGTATCTGTCGGGGCGAGCTGATGCCGCCATACCAGTCGGTCATCACCAGTCCCTTGAACCCCCACTCGCCTCGCAAGATGTCGGTAATGAGGTCGCAACGCTCACTGCTCATAGTTCCATTTATTTTATTATAGGAAGTCATCACCGTGAGCGGTTGTGCCTTTTTGACCACAATCTCAAACGGTTTCAGATATATTTCGCGGAACGTGCGTGGAGAGCCTATCGCATTATTTCGCACGCGGTTGGTCTCCTGATTGTTGATGGCGAAGTGCTTGAGCGAGGTGCCCACACCGGCACTCTGCACGCCATTCACCATCGAGGCGCACACGTCGCCAGCCAGCAGAGGGTCTTCGCTATAATACTCGAAGTTGCGGCCGCAAAGCGGATTGCGCTGGATATTGGTTGCTGGAGCCAGAAGCACATCGACGCCATAGTGCCTCACCTCGTTGCCCATAGCGGCTCCAACATTGTGAACCAAGGTGGTGTCCCACGTTGAGCACAATGCCATAGTCACCGGGAAGTGGGTGCAGTAGAATGTACGGTCGACGCCAGGCCGGTGCGAATCGATGCGCAGGCCGGCAGGGCCGTCGGCCACTACGGTGGCAGGGATGCCGAGACGCGGCACGGCATTGGTCTGGCCAGCGGCACCGGGCACTATTTCGGCCTGGGCGCCGACAGTAGCCGACTCGTCACTCTTGATGTTGCCGCTTGATCCCACCAGCAGATTGGCTTTTTCCTCAAGGGTCAATGCCTTGACTACGCTTTCAACGGGGCTTTTGCCCAGTTGTGGATTTTGGGCTGCCACTCCCGCTACCGATGTCACGGCAAGCAGGGTGGCGATTAAAGGATTTGTACTCATAACTGTTTTGATCTTATCATTAATGGTGATTGTGATTGCAATGTCAAAGTAATAAAGGGATAACACTCTATAGGCCGTAGGCCAAGACAAGGTTTGATGCACCGCCGGCAAACCTTAAGCCGACGATGCAAATGTACTAAAAAAAATCTCGTATATGACGATTTTCCCCCGACAAAATTGTGCATGCAGTTTCCATATAGCAATGTGGAAAAACGCCAAAAAGAGGATTCATAACGGAATATTGTTGTAAATTTGCCGCAAAGAACAAAAAACTTTATCACACATGGGTTCTAAACTTTGGGAAAAGACGGTGAAGCTCGACCACGACGTAGAAAAATACACTGTGGGGCACGACCGCGAGATGGACATGTATTTAGCTCGTTACGATGTGTTGGGCTCCATTGCCCACATCACCATGCTCGAGTCGATAGGACTACTCACTGCCGACGAGCTTGCGACACTCACCACCGAGTTGCGCCACATCTATGGCGAGATTGAGGCAGGCCGGTTTGAAATCGAGGACGGCATCGAAGACGTGCACTCGCAAGTGGAGCTGATGCT
>CAVIEK010000013.1:4811-22742 GCA_963641805.1 Bacteroides fragilis | reverse complement strand
CAAGAAAATTCACTCGGGGCGCTCCCGCAACGACCAGGTGCTGGTCGACCTGCGGCTATTCATAAGAAGCGAGCTTGAGGATGTGGTGCGCCACGTGACAGTGCTGTTCAAGACGCTTGTCGACCAGAGCAACCGCTACAAAGACGTGCTGATGCCCGGATACACCCACCTGCAAGTGGCAATGCCGTCGTCGTTCGGACTGTGGCTCGGCGCCTATGCCGAGTCGCTTGCCGACGACCTCACTGTGCTGCGGGCCGCCTATGAGGTCAACGACCGCAATCCACTCGGGTCGGCAGCAGGCTACGGATCGTCGTTCCCGCTCGACCGTGAGCTGACCACCAAGTTGCTTGGATTCGCCTCAGTCGACTACAACGTGGTGTATGCGCAGATGGGCCGCGGAAAGACCGAGCGCATCGTCTCGCAGGCCATTGCCAACGTTGCCGCCACGCTATCAAAGCTTGCTTTCGACGCATGCATGTTCAACTCGCAGAACTTCGGATTCATCAAGCTTCCCGACGAGTTCACAACCGGCTCGTCAATTATGCCACATAAGAAGAACCCCGACGTGTTTGAGCTAACGCGAGCCCGCTGCAATAGGCTCCAAGCCCTCCCCTACCAGATTTCGATGATCACCAGCAACTTACCCGTGGGTTACTTCCGTGACCTGCAGCTCATCAAGGAAGAATTCCTGCCTGAGTTCGATGAGATAAAGGCCATAGTATCGATGGTGAACGCCATGGTAAGCCAAATCAAGGTGAACGAGCACATACTCGACGACACGCGCTACGACCTGATGTTCTCAGTCGAGGAAGTGAACCGCCTCACCCGCGAGGGGATGCCATTCCGTGACGCCTACAAGAAAGTGGGACTTGACATCGAGGCCGGCAAATTCAAGCCAGTGAAACAGGTGCACCACACCCATGAGGGATCGATAGGCAACCTGTGCAATGACCGCATCGCCGAGCTCTATCAAAAGCAACTCGACGCATTCGACTTCGACACCTACCATCGCGCATTCGCCAAGCTGCTTGGCAGGGAGGAAAGCAAGTGAAGGCGGCACACATAGCCGGCGCGCTGGCAGCATGCTTTGCGCTCAGCTCTCTCGCTGCGTGCGACAGAGTGGACAACAACAGCCTGCCGTCGTACACCGTGCGTATCAACCTGAGTGACATCGCCCGATGGAACGTGTATGGCGTGAGCGGCGTGGGCGACTACCGCATCTTCAACCGGGCGAAACAACTGCCAAAGAATTTCCCCTACGATGTGAACACCTACACGGGATATGGCGGCGTGTTGCTGATGATGGCACTCGACATCAACTCCACATCCACCTCATACGTGCCCGTGGCCTACGATGCCGCATGCCCCGTCGAAAAAGACGCCGATGTGACGCTAAGCGTCGACGCCTCCAATTTCGATGCCGTCTGTCCGAAATGCGGTTCGCGCTACAACGTGCTCACCGGAGCCGGCGGTCCAATCAGCGGAGAGGCCTTAAACCGCAAATTGGGGCTCACCACCTACAAGGTGCGCGCCTCGACAAGTAGCGGATATATCATCACAAGCTACTAACTGCAAGGCACTTATACACAAATCTTAAAAAAGACACAAAAAAAGCAAGTTCAAAATTACGATTTATGAAACCTATAGTAAGCATCATTATGGGCAGCACCAGCGACCTGCCCGTCGTAGAAAAGGCCGCCAAGTTTCTCGACGAGATGGAAGTCCCGTTTGAGATGCACGCACTCTCGGCACACCGCACTCCCAGCCAGGTCGAAAATTTTGCCCGCGGGGCTAAAGACCGCGGCATCAAGGTGATAATAGCCGCAGCAGGCATGGCAGCGCACTTGCCTGGCGTGATTGCGGCAATGACTCCGCTGCCGGTGATAGGAATCCCCATCAAGTCGACATTCGAGGGTATGGACGCAATGCTTGCCATCGTGCAGATGCCTCCCGGCATCCCCGTGGCCACTGTGGGGCTCAATGCGGCACAGAACGCAGCCATCCTCGCAACCGAGATGCTTGCCCTGGCCGACGAGACTCTGGCACAAAAGGTTGCTGACTACAAAGCCAACCTTGCCCAAAAGATCGTGAAGGCCAACGAGGCCCTGTCGCAAGTGGAATATAAATTCAAGACTAACTGACAATGTCGATTTTCAACTACCGGCGGCGCCACACTGTGAGCGTGAACGTGGGCGGGACTCCTATGGGCAGCGACCACCCCGTAAGGGTGCAATCGATGACCAACACGTCGACCGACGACATTGAGGCCAGTGTTGCCCAGTGCAGGCGACTTGCCGATGCCGGGGCGGAATACGTGAGACTCACAGCGCAGGGCGTGCGTGAGGCAGAGTCCATAGGCCAAATCAGAGCCAAACTGCGCTGCCAAGGCTGCACGGTGCCACTGGTGGCCGACATCCACTTCAACCAGCGCGCGGCGTTTGCTGCAGCACAGGTGACCGACAAGGTGCGCATCAACCCGGGCAACTTTGTGGATCCCGCCCGCCAGTTCAAGAGCCTGAGCTACACCGACGAGGAGTATGCCGGTGAGCTCCAGCGCGTGCACGACGCACTCATACCGTTTATAGATATATGCCGCAAGCACAACACAGCAGTGCGCCTTGGGGTGAACCACGGCTCGCTCAGCGACCGCATAATGAGCCGCTATGGCAACACCGCCGCCGGCATGGTGGAGAGTGTCATGGAATTCCTGCGGGTGTTCGTGGCCGAAGGATTCCTCAACGTTGTGATTTCAATGAAAGCGTCGAATGTGGTGGTGATGGTCGAGGCCGCGAGGCGGCTTGTGAGGGCCATGAATGCCGAAGACATGCACTTCCCGCTACACCTTGGGGTGACCGAGGCCGGATTCGGCGACGACGGCCGTGTGAAATCGGCCGTAGGCATCGGAGCCCTGATGAGCGAGGGCCTCGGCGACACCATACGCGTATCGCTCAGTGAGGCTCCCGAAGCCGAGATTCCCGTGGCGCGCAAACTGGTGGAATACATAACCTCACGAGCAGGCCATGCGCCAATCAACGGAGCTCTAAGCCGTGGATACAATGCCGTAAGTCCGGCGCGCAGGTCGACGGTCGAAACCGCAGGCCTGGTGGGTGGCCGGCGCCAGCCCATAGTGGTAGCCTCGTGCCAGCCATGCGATGTGGAGCAAAAGACGTTGCCCGATTTCTTCTATAGCGAGAGCGGGGAAGGAGACGAAGGCGCACACCGGTTCATAGTGCCGTTATCACGCTACTCCGGTGCCACAGGCACATATCCGCTTCTCACACTTGACGAGTGGGACGACGATTGCCATGCCGCCATCAAGTGGCTGCTAGTGAAAGCCGACACTCCGATTGCCAAACTTGATTTCTTGAAAGGGCGCAACGATGTGGTGCTGGTAGTTGACCCAGCCAACACCAACGTGCCCGGCAGCTGGCAATCCCTGCTTCACGCCCTCACCGACGCTGGAATCGGTTGTCCGGCTGTGCCTAGGGCCACTTACACCGGCACCACCGACACCGAGTGGCTGCAAGTGAAGGCCGGAGCCGACTTCGGAGCCATGCTGCTTAACGGTTTTGCCGACGGATTGTGGCTAGCCGCTCCCGACTATGCCGACGCAGGCGACGTAGTGGGAATTGAGTTTGCTATACTACAAAGCGCGCGTCTGCGCATGAGCAAGACCGAATTCATATCGTGTCCGAGTTGCGGCCGCACGATGTTTGACCTAATGAGCACCGTGGAGCGCGTGAAAGAAGCCACCGCCCACCTCACCCACCTTAAGATTGGCGTGATGGGATGCGTGGTCAACGGCCCTGGCGAGATGGCCGACGCCGACTACGGCTATGTGGGGGCGGCGGCACACCGCATAAGCCTCTACAAGGGCAAGCAGTGCATCGAAAAGAACATACCCGAGAGCGAGGCGATTCCAAGGCTTGTGGCCCTGATAAAGGAAAACGGCGACTGGATCGACCCTTAGCATGACAATTTCGGCCCACTAGCATGCAATTGCAAACATGCACGGTTGTTTAACTACCAAACACTATTAATTTCATATGAGAACAACACTTAAACCAATGCTTGTGATCTTGCTCGCTGCATTATTCCTGTATATTGCAGCAAGTTGCAGCAAAAGTGAGCCTTCAGGCAAAGCCCAGTATGTGGGCGATGCCGTAGACTTGGGCCTAAGCGTGAAGTGGGCGTCGCACAATGTGGGAGCACTAAGTCCAGAGGCCGAGGGAGGCCTCTACGGGTGGAGCGACATCACCGGCTCACGCCGCACGCAAGCCAACATAAAATTGTTTTTCACCAACGAGGGTGTGACTTCGGTGACGTGGAGCAGCACATTTTATGGAGGCATAACACCGCCTTCCAACATCTGCGCCTCCGACAGCGACCTTGCCCGCCACTCTTGGGGCGGCTCATGGCGCTTGCCCACAAAGGCCGAGATGCAAGAGCTTATCGACCGATGCACATGGGAGAGTATAACGACAGTCAATTCAAAGCCTTGCGTGAAAGTGACCGGCCCAAATGGCAATTACATTCTGCTGCCGGCTGCCGGATACCGCCCAAACGAGACCTCAAAAGAGCTCAGCGGTTCAGCCTCGTGCTACTGGACAGGTGACCGCACCCCGAAAAGCGACCAAGAGGAATGGAAATTCGTCTGTGCACAATATGCCACCGCATGGTGCCTACGCGCTACCGCCAGCGGGCCGCAACTGCGTCCCGAAGTGAGGAGCTTCGGTTTGAGCATACGCCCGGTGTGCGACTAACGATAGCACAATAAGGCAAAGCCGCAATCCACTGCCGAACATGGATTGCGGCTTTATTTCTTTTCACATGTACGTCAACCAAACGTCGACATCATGAAAGTAACCGAGCCATATCCTACTACAAAACCGGCAAGCACCTGGGCAAAAGTGTGTCGCCCAAGTATGATGCGCGATGTGCCAAGCATGCCTGCAAGCAGGATGGCCACACAAATGACCCAAAACAGATTGAAGGCCTCAAGCCCCTGCACATGAATCTGGTAAAGAAGGGCCAGCACACCGCCTATTCCAGCCAAGTGCGCGCTGACTTTCCACCACAGGTTGATCACTGCAAGCAGCACCACTGCAAGCGCGGCTCCGCCCTGGAACATCACGAACCAAAGCGGTGAATGCACGTGGTTCAGATAGAAGGCCGCGGCAATGCAGCACACTATCCCCACCAAATAAGGGATGCGGCGCTCAACGCGGTTGATGAGCCGTTTGTCATCTATCACTTTGAGGTTGTGAAGCACTGCAATGGCCACCACAGGCAAAATGCCTGTGATGCCGAGCACCACCATCACCACAGTCCACCTCACACCGGGAGCCAGACTGCACAGAAACGACACCCAAAGTGTGAGAAACACGCCGTAGGCGGGCATGAATAGCGGGCTTAGCACCGACGACAGGAACCGTGCGGCGGCTGCTATCAGCTTATCGAAAGTGAAGGAGTTTTGCGTCATTGTCGTTATAATCTTGTTTGGTTGTTGTTCTGTAGCTGTGGGTATCATGCCTTGCGGCGCAACCTGGCCGACGGGATTGAAAGCACCTCGCGGTATTTCGACACAGTGCGCCTGGCTATCACATAGCCACGCTCCTTGAGCTTTGCGCACAAAGCATCATCGCTGAGCGGATTACTCTTGTCTTCGGCATCCACTATCTGCTTGAGTGCGCTTTGCACCTCACGCGACGACACCTCGCCACCGTCGGTATCACCCTTCTTGATTCCTTCAGAGAAAAATGACTTAAGCGACTTCGCGCCCCATGGCAGCTGCACATACTTGCCACTGCACGCACGCGACACCACCGACATATCAAGCCCTGTTTCCTCAGCTATATATTTCAGCGTCATAGGCTTAAGGTCGGCAGGATCGCCACTGAGCACATAGTCGTGCTGGCGGCGCACTATGGCATCCATTGCACAAAAAAGCGTCTTCTGCCTGCGGCGCACAACCTCGATGAATGTGGCCGCGTTGAAGCACTGCGACTTTATCAACTTGGCCTCATCGGCCTCACGCTTGCTGAGCGGGCGCGTGTTTTTCTTGTAATACTGCTCCTGTGCGCTGTAGCTCTCACTTATTTGCAGTTCAGGGATGCTGTTGACCAGGGTAAGGGTCACAGTGTCATCATCATCGACATCAACCACGAAGTCGGGTGTTATCTGCTGCCCGTGCACATCGTTTTGCGAGCCGCCAAAGGAACTGCCGGGTTTCGGGTTGAGTTTGGATATGACGTGGATTGCTTGCTGCAATTCGTCGTCGGTTATACCCAGGGAGCGTGTCACACGCTGGTAATTTTTCTTGGCAAAGGCATCAAAGCACTCTTCGAGCAGCCTTATAGCTAGGGCGGTGGCCTTTGCTACAGGCTTGCGATGCAATTGCAGCAACAGGCAGTCACGCAGGTCGGCAGCGCCGATGCCGGGAGGGTCGAGCTGTCGCAGCACAGTCATCACAACATCCACCTCACTTGGCTCCACCTCGATATTAAGGCCCGAGTTGAAGGTTATGTCATCGGCAATGTCGACGGCACTGCGGCGCAGGTAACCCGAATCCTCGACCGATCCTATCACATATTCGGCTATCACTTGCTGACGCTCTGTAAGGCTTCGCTCATTGATTTGCCCAGTCAGATAATCGGCCAGCGACTGCTCGGCCGCCTGCTCGCGCTGCGGCGTATCGTCGTCGGCCGAGGTGTTACGGGCATTCTTCAGCTTGCCGCGATAGCTTTCGTCATCGTCAGCGTCAGTGGGCTGCATGCTTTCAGCTGTGTCGGTGAATTCGTTGCCGGTCTCGTCTTTTGTGTTGATGTCGTTGTCATTATCAGGCACACGCTCCAGGGCAGGATTGTTGTCGAGTTCCTGTATCACCTGATCTTCAAACTCGTTGTTGGTCTTCTCAAGAGCCGGGCCAAGCAGACGCTGCACGGCCGAAATCCACTGCTTCTGCCTAATGGTGGTGGTGGTGCCTATTGAAAGGCTCTGCTTTTTTCCCATAACAATGATAATGAATTTCCCAAGAAAAATTACTCTATCACAAATTTACGCAAAAGCTGTCAATGGGCAAAATATTTGGTTGCGATATGGTCTGAATAGACTATTTGCCAGACGATTGCACGTGGTGAATAAAAGGCAATAAAGGTTAATCTTTGTTAAGACGGGGGGGGGTAAATCCTTTTTCTATATTTTTGCACCGTGTCAGGAAAAACATGCAATTTAAAGTTAGCATTCACCATTGAAACTGCCACAAGCACCAAGTGATGCAAAAAATCAATACTTAGCAACACAATGCCCTTAGGAAAACGCGTCGCCTGCGGCAAACCAATCTTAATTAATCAGCCGCTGAGCAAACAACAAACGTCTAATGAGGAACAAAAGACTTCCTTCAATCGGCGGTCGGAACGATGTTACAGCCAGCAATGGCAAGAAAAGTGAAGAGGTAGTGGAAAACTCTGGTTTACCCCTACCTCTTCACTTTTCCTGTCACTGTCTGCAATTACTGATTGTAACCGAAGATTCGACCTTTTAGTACTCGGAGTGGGACTTGAACCCACACAGCCGCAATGGCCAAGGGATTTTAAGTCCCTCGTGTCTACCGATTCCACCATCCGAGCAGCCTCGTGCGCATTGCAGTTGCGACCCGATGGCCACACGCAATTAGCGGTGCAAAGATAAGCCGATTATTTTGCTTTTGCAAATTTTTCACTGAAGCCGCGACCATTTAGTGCGATTTTCACATTTTAATTACATAAGCACCGAGTGCGCAGATGCACACCCCAAAACAACATTAACAAAATTTATGGCCAGGATCAATCGAGCCTGTATGGAATTACGCTAAATTTGCTCATATAAGTTCCACATCAAGCATGACACGACACCTCGCCATAGTCACCGTTTTGGCCTCGGCACTGCTTGCCACAGCCCAGTCAGTGAGCGACATCACACCGTTCAGGTTCAGCGTGCCACCATTGCAACCCGACTTCGAGTGGCCTGTCACACCTGGTCACTCAGCGAGTTCCATGCCCTTTGCCCCGAGCAACATCGCTCCCACAATGCCCGAGTTACACATACCATATCCCGGCAAGTTGACCGGTCTTGCCGACAGCCTCGCCAATTTTCCTTCTGCAACGCGCACCGCGCGCATGCCCATGGCAGAGGGAATCAGCGTAAACTTGGGCCATGTCACGCAGTGGTACGATAGTCGGCAGAATGGCGTAATCACCTTAATGGGTGAAGGCTACCTGGGCGGATACAGCAGCCGACAGGCGTTCCCGGCCATGGGCAACACCGCCTCGGCAGGCATCTATATCACACAACCAGTGGGCGAGAGCCTGACAGTGACGGCCGGTCTTGAAGGCTCAAAATACCACTTCGACCGATCGGCATGGAACGACTTCGGCTTCTGGGGCAGCGCAAGCTACCGCATCAACGAGACGCTGAGTCTGAAAGCATTCGGGCAATACTACGTCAACCCCACATACCACTCAATGGCTTCCATGGCCATGACACAAAGCACCGGCTATGGGGCTGCGCTCGGCATCAAGGTGAGCGACAATGTGAGCGTTGATGTAGGCGCCCAACGATATTACGACGCGTTCTCGGGCAAATGGCGCACCGTGCCCATTGTGGCACCCACAGTGAAAGTATGGGGGCAGCCCGTCTCGATAGATTTCGGCGGGCTCATC
Organism: Bacteroides fragilis; assembly: GCA_963641805.1. Lineage (GTDB taxonomy): Bacteria > Bacteroidota > Bacteroidia > Bacteroidales > Muribaculaceae > Sodaliphilus. Next base: position 14,043 of record CAVIEK010000013.1, on the reverse strand, counting down.
TACGACATGCTGAAAAGCCTGATTAACGACTATCATGCCAAGAAAGTGACAGAGGCTCCAGGCCCGATGCCCATCGGCCACCCACGTCAGCGCCATTAGTCCGGTGTTGCCACTTAGTGATTTAATTATTACCTTTGCCTTGACGATGCCGGCGCGGCCTAAGTGCCGGCTCAGCCTATAACACGACTCGAAAAACGACACACCAATATGAGCAGACTCACCCTTCCCCACCTCGAGGCTTTACGCGAGGTGATGCGCAACAACAACGTTGACGCAGTGATAATTCCAGGCACAGACCCCCACCACAGCGAATATGTGAGCGACCATTGGAAATTCCGCGACTGGCTCACGGGATTCACCGGCAGCAACGGAACTGCCGTGGTCACTGCCGACAAGGCCGGGCTATGGACCGACTCGCGCTACTTCCTGCAAGCCGAAGAGCAGCTTGCCGACAGCGGATTTGAGATGCATAAGGAAAATATTGCCGACAACGCCACAGTCACCCAATGGTTATCAGAAAACCTTGACGACGATAGCATCCTGGCAATCGACGGGCACTTGTTCTCGGTGATGGAGGCCAACCGCCTTGAGAGTTTCTGCGGCGAGAACGGATACATGCTTGCCACAAACTTCTACCCTGCCGACCAGATTTGGGCCGACCGCCCGCCACGCCCGGCCAACAAGGCTTTCGTGCACGACGAGTCGATTGCCGGCGAGACAGTGGACAGCAAAATCGACCGCACACTCCAGGCCGTAGAGCAAGCTGGGGCCACCGGCATAGTGCTGACATCGCTTGATGAGATTGCCTGGGTGCTCAACCTGCGCGGAAGCGATGTGGAATACACACCAGTGACAATCGCCTATGCCTACCTGTCGGGTAAGGAACGCTGCATCTTCATCGACGACTGCAAAATCACCACCGAAGTGCGCGATCACCTAAAGCGTTACAACGTGCGCCTACGCGGCTACGACGACGTGGAGCGTTTTCTCGAGAAGCGAAGTGAGAGCGACGTGATATATATCGACCCCAACAGAGTAAGCGACGCCATGGCTCAATCCATCATGTGCGGCAAAGTATACGGGCCGTCGCCTGTGATTGCCCTCAAGGCCATAAAAAACGAAGTGCAAATCGACGGCACACGCAAAGCGATGCTACGCGACGGGGCGGCGCTGGTGCGCATGATGAAATGGCTCGAAGAGAGCCTTGCCGCAGGACAGACGGTGACCGAACTCGATGTAGACCTCCGCCTGCAAACCGAGCGAGGCAAGAGCGAGCTCTACCGTGGCGACAGCTTTGCAATGATTGCGGGCTACAGGGAGCACGGCGCCATAGTGCACTACCAGGCCAGCGCCGAGAGTGCCTCGGTGCTCAAGCCCGAGGGACTTTTGCTTATCGACACCGGAGGACAATACATCGACGGAACCACCGACATCACCCGCACCATTACCCTTGGCACTCCAACAGCACAGGAGAAGCACGACTTCACGCTGGTGCTTAAAGGCCACCTCGCGCTCGCACGCGCAAAATTCCCGGTAGGGACCACCGGCGGCCAACTCGACGCACTCGCCCGCATGCCCCTATGGCAAGAGGGCATGACCTTCTGGCACGGCACCGGTCACGGCGTGGGCCACTTTCTTGGCTGCCATGAAGGGCCGCAGGGAATACGCATGGAGGCCAACCCCACTGCACTTGAGCCAGGCATGATCACCAGCAACGAGCCAGGGCTCTACAAGACAGGCGAGTATGGCATACGCACCGAAGGGCTGATGCTCACAGTGGAGGGCGCTCACACTGCCGATTTCGGCGACTTTCTGGAATTTGAGATGCTCACGCTCTTCCCCTACGACGTGCGTGTGATCGACCTCGACATGCTCACAGCCGAAGAGAAGTCACAAATCAACGCCTACCACCGCACTGTACTACAGAAGCTGAGCCCGACACTTGAGCCCGATGAGCAACAATGGCTGGCAGCAAAATGCGCCGAGACATAAAAAAACGGTCACAAGCCCCAAAAAGCTCAAGACACCAATTCAATAATCAAAATACACCTACACACAATGGCTATAATAAAATCAGTAAGAGGATACACTCCAAAGATGGGCAAGGGATGCTACCTTGCCGACAACGCGGCAATCATAGGCGACGTGACTATGGGCGACGACTGCAGCATTTGGTTTGGCGCCGTGCTGCGCGGTGACGTCAACACCATCACCATAGGCAACGGCACCAATATTCAAGACGGATCGGTGCTTCACACCCTGTACCAGAAATCGACCATCGAGATTGGCAACGACGTGTCGGTAGGCCACAACGTGACCATTCACGGTGCGAAGATCCACGATATGGCCCTTATAGGCATGGGAAGCGTGATCCTTGACAATGCCGAAATCGGCGAAGGTGCCATCATCGCAGCCGGCAGCGTGGTGCTCGGGGGCACCAAAGTGGGCGCTCACGAGTTGTGGGCAGGCTCACCGGCTAAATTCAAGAAGATGGTCGACCCGTCACAGGCCAAGGAAATCAACGTGAAGATAGCCAAGAACTATCTCATGTATTCCACATGGTATGAAGATTGACCGAGAGCAAGACACGGCAGGCCCACAGGCAGACCGCCTTATGCCGACACATCCCTGGAAAAGCGCCACATGATTGCAAAAATTGGCAAAATACCGAAAAAATAAACAAATTCAGCCATTCCCGATTTGGATTTGTCGCAAATAGTGCCTACTTTCGTACCCACACAACACAGAAAAGGAGTCTAGCATCACAAGGCCAGAGCACGAGAGCCAAGGCCGCTAAAACTCCCATAAGAGAAAATACATTTTTTTAATCATTGGACGTAACACATGGACGTGGTTCAGCGATTTCTGCAACACATGAAGCTTGAGCTCAACATGTCGGGGCACACGGTGACAGCCTACGGGCACGACCTGGAGCAGTTCACCGACTTCCTCACATCGCGGGGCAAGCGCCAGCTCGACTTGGCAAGCGTCACACAAAGCGACGTGCGCGCATGGCTGGTCGATCTGAGCCACTCAGGCGACGGAGCCCGCACACTGCGCCGCAAGGTGCAGGCCGTGAGAGCGCTCTACAAGTGGTTGGTGTGGCGAGGCGAGGCAAAAGGCAACCCCGCGGCCGACGTAGAGCTTGCCAAGCTGCCCAAGCAACTGCCCCACACCATGAGGCTGCAAAGCATGGACACGCTGCTCGACTCCCCCGTCGACATGACAAGCCACGACGACGTGCGCAACCGCCTGATTGTGATGACACTCTACGAGACTGGCATGCGCCGTGCCGAGTTGATAGGCTTGAAAGACGCGTGGGTCGACACCGTGGCAGGCGAACTCAAGGTGCACGGCAAGCGTGACAAAGACCGCATCATACCGTTCGGGCCCGAACTTGCCCGATGGATAGACGCCTACCGCCAGTTACGGGACGAAACATACGGGCATTGCGAGACCTTCTTTGTGAGGCGCGGGGGCAAGCCGCTCTATCCGTCGCTCGTCTACAATGTGGTTCACACCGCTTTGGCCAGTGTGGGCGGAGGCAGTAAGCTGAGCCCGCACGTGCTCAGGCACACGTTCGCAAGCGCCATGCTCAACGACGGAGCCGAAATCAACAGTGTGAAAGAGCTTCTCGGCCACGAATCGCTTGCGGCAACGCAGGTCTACACACATGTGACATTCAATGAGCTACAAACCAATTATAAACTCGCCCATCCAAGGGCACTAAAAAAAGGAGGGTAATATGGAAATTAACGTAAAAGCCATTCACTTCGACGCAACCGCAAAACTGCAACAGTTTATCAACAAGAAAGTGGAGAAACTGGCCAAGTATAGCGAAGAAATCGCATCGGCCGACGTGAATCTGAAAGTTGTGAAACCTGAAACCTCACTCAACAAGGAAGCAGCCATCAAGTTGCACGTGCCGCAGCACGATGACGTGTTCGCGTCAAAGGTGGCCGACACTTTTGAAGAAGCCGTAGACCAATGCTGCGAAGCTCTCAAGCGCCAGCTCGAGAAGATTAAAGAAAGTAAGTAACCAACCCCAAAAGCCCATCAAGAAAGAAAACGAAAGAACGATGATATGCCGCCACACCGGTAACCACTTCGGTTAGGCACGGCAATAAAGCAAAAGAGAGGGCGGCCGTTCACAACGCACCACATGCGATTATGAACGGCCGCTCTTCTTTCTTTTTTCGTCACACTGCCACACCTTAAGACGGCTACAGCTGTCGGCCTCACTCAAGCGGGATGGCCTTGAGAGTGCCCAGCTTGCGCACCTTAACGCTCGACGGCTTTCCGCGATAATACACGCGTCCTGTGCCAGAACCAGTCACCTTAAGTGTGCCGCCATCGACCATGCAACCCACTGAACCGGTCCCTACCACTGAGCAAGCCACATCTTTTGCGACAAGCTTGTCGGCCTGCACCTCGCCCTTGCCCACACACTTCACGTTGAGTGTCTTGCTTGTGCCGTCAACGATTATCTTGCCGTGCCCGGTGGCTATGGATATGTCGGCTGTAATCACATCCACATCGTGTGCCACGATGCGGCCATTGTTTGATGTCATAAGTTTCAGCACAGGCGCCTTGCCCAAAGAGATAAGACGCAACGTGCTGTCGCCCATGTTCCTGGCCTCCTGCAAAGAGCTGGAGTAGACAGTGACTGTGGGGCGGTCTTTTTCAGAGACGTCAATGCCCACCTCGATTGTGAGCCTGCCCTTGCCATTGTTGGTGAACATCACGTTGCTCACCATCTTGGCATCGGCCGTGAACACCGCCAAGCCCGACGAATCGGTGCTCTGCACATAGTCCACATTGATGTTGTCGGCCACATTGAGAGTGGTAAACTCGCCCACGTTCACTTCATGGCGCTGCGCGCCGTCGGATGACACAGCCGAGGCATTGACAGTTGCCACAACGGCAATGGCTGCGATTAGTAAGGATGAGATGCGTTTCATAGATAATGGAGTATCTTCTTTTTTGTTCTTTTATTATGATGTCACATTACGTTTCGGTGAGCTGCGGAGTGTCGGCCATGAGATAGGTGCGCTCCACATCGTCGAGAATCGCATTGAGCTCGGCTGCGGTAGCAGCCTGGAGCATAGCTATGCGCGTGGCCCTGAAGTTGGGGATACCCTTAAACAGCGGTGTGGCGGCAAGGTGGCGGCGAATATGCAAAATGCCGCGATACTCGTCGATGCGGTCGATACTCTCGTTGATTTGGCGACGGAGCAACTGCATTTTCTCGGCATTGCTGATGTGGGGCATCTCGCCGGTGAGCATAAAGTGCTTCATCTCGCGGAAAATCCACGGAGCGCCTATCGATGCGCGCCCCACCATTATGCCGTCGACCCCATAACGGTTGAAGTAGTCAACGAGTTTCTGTGGCGAGGTGATGTCGCCATTGCCTATGACAGGAATGTGCATACGCTGATTGTTTTTCACCTCGCCTATCAGCGTCCAGTCGGCCTCGCCGGTATAGAGTTGCGAGCGGGTTCGGCCGTGGATGGTGAGAGCCTGGATGCCGCAGTCCTGCAACTGCTCGGCCAGTTCCACAATAATCTTGCTGTCGCAATCCCAACCGAGGCGTGTCTTTGCCGTCACAGGCACATCGACAGCGTCAACCACCGCACGCGTGATTTGCAGCATGAGCGGCACATTGCGCAGCAATCCCGCACCGGCCCCCTTCGACGCCACCTTCTTCACCGGGCAGCCGAAGTTGAGGTCAATCACATCGGGATGAGCCTCTTGGGCAATCTTCGCCGCCTCTACCATAGGGTCGACCTCCTTGCCATAGATTTGTATGGCTGCCGGACGCTCAGCCGGCGCGATGGCCAGCTTGCGCATGGTGCTGCTGATGCTCCGCACGAGGGCATCGGCCGACACGAACTCGGTGTAGACCATATCGGCACCCTGCTCACGGCAAATCTGCCTGAACGATTGGTCGGTTACGTCTTCCATCGGGGCGAGCATCACAGGTTTCTCACCAAGGTCAATATTCCCTATCTTCATAGTTGGCTGTAATTCGTTCTTTTTTTAGGGTTACACTGAAAATCATGCAAAATTAGTGCTTTATCACGTGACAAGAGCTACCACAGCACAATTATTAGCAAATTTCGGGAAATTTGGAACACCACACATTTTGGCATCCGACGGCCGCCTTCGCCAAAAAGCACACCAGGCCGCACATTACCCATAGTGGGAATTGAGTGCTGCCCGGTGTGATATAGGGTGTGTTAAAGACTAAAGTCAGTGGCGATTAGTCGTCGTTGCGGTGAAGTTTCTGAACATAAACAGCCTTCATCATTTTCTTGCGGTTGATTACAGAGGGCTTGTCGAACTGCTGACGGGCACGGAGTTCCTTCACGATGCCAGTCTTCTCATATTTTCTTTTGAATTTCTTCAAGGCTCTTTCGATGTTCTCGCCTTCTTTAACTTGTACGATAATCATTTTGATTGATAATTTTTAATTGTTTGTTATTATTGTTTGATTTGTTGTCAGTAACAATCCTCCAAAGCAACGCATGCGCATCAGGCTAAAGCCTTTGGCGCGAGTGTTCCGCCTATTAATTATTGTACCGACGGCGGCTTTGTCTCCCAATGGGAGCGCGAGCGGTTGAGATTAAAATGTGAGCTTTGTGGATTCGGGCTTTTTATGTATCCGTGCAGAGATACTATTGCAACTTAAGCACAACAACGGTGATGGCAGATGATCAATGCCTTGCTGTTACGCTTGCCGGCCTGTCGACAGCCCTTGTCGCCAGTCGGCGCTGAGAGTCAGCGCATTGCCGCTTGATGATATGTGATTTATCTTTTCTATGCCAGTGAAAGTAACTGACCTCCTTTCAATTATCAGGTGCAAAGTTAAGCAATTCCCTTGAAGTCCGCAACCTCTGTCCAATTTTTTTTGCCGTGAAAGATTGGGCTCGGGGAAATTGCTGATATTTGGGCAAAAAAGCGTAATTTTGCAGAACGCATCGTTGCGCTTTGGCTCAAAAGCAGCCACATCCCGCAATGAGCCAAAGCGAACCACACCAAGAATACGGAATGGAACGACAACCGTTTTTTTCTATAATTACAGTCACATACAACGCAGCAAGCGTGATCAAGCCCACTCTTCAAAGCATCGGCAGCCAGACGTACACCAACTATGAGCTGCTCGTGCAAGACGGCGCGTCGGCCGACGGCACCACCGATGCGGTGCTGAAGGCCGGGATAGCCCACACGAGCTTGTGTAGCGAGCCCGACCACGGACTTTATGACGCGATGAACAAGGCTGCGGCAAAAGCCTTCGGGCGCTATCTGATATTCCTCAACGCAGGCGACAGTTTCGCTGATCCCGACGTGCTGCAACGGCTTCACGACGCAGTGGGCGACGGGAATCCCGGCGTGATCTACGGCCAGACGCAACTTGTGGACACCGAACGGCGCGTGGTGGACATGCGCCACCTAAGCGCACCCAAGCGGCTCACATGGCGCAGTTTCAGCCGCGGCATGCTCGTGTGCCACCAGGCCTTTGTGGTGCGGCGCGACCTCTTTCAGCCCTACGACCTAAGCTACCGCTTCAGCGCCGACTATGAGTGGTGCATACGCATGCTCAAGTCATCGCCATCCAACGCATACGCCGGGCCGAAGCCAATAGTGAGCTTCCTGTGCGACGGAGGACTCACCGACCGCAATCACCGCGCCTCGTTGCGCGAGCGCTACAGCATCATGTGCCGCTACTATGGCATCCTGCCCACCATGGTGCGCCACCTGTCGTTCGTGCCGCGCTATCTGCTGCGCAAAGTGCGCACATCCCTAAGGCACAAGAAGCAACAATAACAAAACAACCGCTCAAAATAACACACTCACACACAATGGATTTAAAAGTCACTTATCAGAATACAGGAGAATTCTCGAAGAAACTGTTTCTCGAAACATACGGCTGCCAGATGAACGTGGCCGACAGCGAAGTGGTGGCATCGGTAATGAAAATGGCCGGATACGACACCACCGACAGCCTCGACGAGGCCGACGCCATATTCATCAACACCTGCTCGGTGCGCGACAATGCCGAGCAAAAGATATTCTCGCGCCTCAACCAGCTCAACGCACTGCGCCATCACCGCCAGCGCCGCCTCATAATAGGTGTGATTGGCTGTATGGCCGAGCGCATGAAGGAAGTGCTCATCAACGAGCACGATGTTGACGTGGTGGCCGGTCCCGACAGTTATCTCGACCTTCCTAACCTGATAGGCTCGGCCGAGAACGGCGACAAGGCAATCGACACTCAGCTGTCGACCACCGAAACCTATCGCGACATTATCCCAACCCGCCTTGGCGGCAACAAGGTGAGCGGCTTTATAAGCATCATGCGCGGATGCAACAACTTCTGCACCTACTGCATAGTGCCCTACACCCGCGGCCGTGAGCGCAGCCGCGAGCCCAAGAGCATACTCAACGAACTCGCCGACCTGGCGCGCCGCGGCTACAAAGAAGTGACGCTACTCGGGCAGAACGTCAACTCCTATTGCTACAAGCCCACAACCGATGGCGAGCCGCAGGTCGACTTCGCCACACTACTCTCGATGGTGGCCGAAGCTGCGCCACGCATGCGGGTGCGCTTCACCACAAGCAACCCAGAGGACCTGAGCGACGCCATCATCGACGCCATGGCATCGCACGCCAACATCTGCAACCATATCCACCTGCCGGTGCAAAGCGGCAGCAACAAGGTGCTGAAGCTTATGAACCGCAAGTACACACGCGAGTGGTATCTCGACCGCATTAAAGCCATCAAGGAACGCATACCCGATTGCGGCATCAGCACCGACATGTTCACCGGTTTCCACGACGAGACCGAAGAAGACTTTGAGCTGACGCTTAGCCTGATGCGCGAGGTAGGTTTCGACTCGGCGTTCATGTTCAAGTACTCGGAGCGCCCCGGCACATTTGCCAGCAAGCATCTGCCCGACAATGTGCCCGAGGAGGTGAAGATTGACCGTCTCAACCGCATGATAGACCTACAGAACCAACTGTCGCGCCACAGTAACCGACAGGACGTGGGAAAGACGTTTGAGGTGCTGGTGGAGGGCTACAGCAAGCGCTCGAAGGCCGACATGTTTGGCCGCACGCCGCAAAACAAGGTGGTGGTGTTTGCCGCAGGCGACACCAAGGTGGGCGACCGCGTGATGTGCAAAATCGACGACTCCACTTCGGCCACGCTGCTCGGCCACCGCATCTGAGC
>CAVIEK010000013.1:0-4801 GCA_963641805.1 Bacteroides fragilis | reverse complement strand
TTGCACCACTTTAGGTAGGCAAGGCAGTGCCCCTGCACCCGAACGGCTGTGGAATGCCAATTTCATAAAGGCCAATGTGGCCAACTTTATGCTGTTTTTCGCATTCTATCTGCTCATGCCGCTCATGCCGCTTTATATGGCCGACAGTTTCCACTCCAGCAAAGACGTGATAGGAATGGTGCTGTCGGGCTACACCGTGGCAGCCCTGATTATGCGTCCTTTCAGCGGATTTCTTGTCGACAGTTTTCAGCGCAAGCGTGTGCTGATGGTATGCTATTTTGTGTTTTTCGTGTTTTTCGCAGGTTACTTGGCTGCCGGCACGCTGCTGGCGTTTGCCATAGTGCGCACGCTGCATGGCGCCCCATTCGGCGCTCTCACCGTGACCAACAGCACCGTGGCCATCGACGCGCTGCCATCGAGCAGGCGCACCGAGGGAATAGGATATTACGGGCTTAGCAACAATCTGGCAATGGCCACCGGCCCCACCGTGGCCATATATCTCTATGGCTGGGCGCAAAGCTATGCGGCATTGTTTTGGCTTGCCCTTGCAGTGGCCGGGATAGGACTCGCCGTCGACAGCACCATCCACTTGAGGCATCGCGCGCCGGTAGCTCACGGCCGATTGTCATTCGACCGCTTTTTCCTCACGGCAGGCACACGTCTGTTTCTCAACACCATGGCATTCGGCTACTCCTACGGCATACTCAGCACCTACCTTGCCATCTACAGCAAAGAGAAGATGGGCATCACCGGCGGCACAGGCACATTCTTCCTGCTGCTGGCTGTAGGACTGATACTCAGTCGGCTTGAGGGCGCACGCTCACTGCGCAAGGGACGCATCACATTCAATGCGTCGGTCGGCGTCTTTGTGTCGCTTGCAGGCTACTTGCTGTTTGTGCTGTGTGGCAATCTTGTGGGCTACTATCTGGCAGCGCTGCTCATAGGCTTGGGCAACGGGCACATGTGGCCTGCCTACCAAAACATGTTTATCAACCTTGCAAGCCATGACCAGCGCGGCACGGCCAATTCCACTCTGCTTGTGTCGTGGGACCTTGGCATAGGCTTTGGCGTGCTCATAGGCGGCGTCATTGCCGAGCACTGGGGCTACGGCAGCGCTTTTTGGAGTGCTGCAATAGTCACTATGATGGGGATTGCCGGATTCTTCTTCTCGGGCCGCAGCCACTACCTCAAGCACCGCCTTCGCTGAACGGGCCGTCCGACGGACGATTACGGAACTGGCACCCTATACCTTGTCAAACGTGTCGTCAGATGTCATGCCACCATTGCAGCTTTTTTTTGAGACACGGCTCTACTTGAGCAACTCTCGCAACTGCGGCTCAATGCCTGGAGCCGCTGCCACCACTGAAATTCCGCGGTCGGGGCGCAACCGCTCCACCAAAGCCCCGGCCTCACGGGCTATCAGCTCACCGGCACACACGTCCCACTCGTGCAGATTCAGTTCCCAGTAGCCGTCGAGGAAACCGGCAGCCACATAGCTCAAGTCGAGAGCAGCCGAGCCAAGGCGGCGCAAGCCGCGCACCCGTGTCAGCACGCGCTCCACATTATCAAGATTGTTGTCGGGGTTCTCTGCCTTGTCGTAGGGGAAACCCGTCGACACCACAGCCTGGCTAAGCGGCTTTGACTCCGACGGAGTATTTATTCGCTCGCCATTTAGGTAAGCCCCGCCGTCTTTCACTGCGGTGAAAAGTTCGCCAAGGCGCGGTGCGAACACCACACCCACCACAGCCTCACCGCGGTAGCGCACACCTATGCTGACGTTGAAGAACGGCAGTCCGGCACTGAAGTTGGTGGTGCCGTCAAGCGGGTCAACCACCCACTGCCAATCACTGCCCGTGGCTTCGTCAAGCCCCGACTCTTCGCTCAGAATAGAGTGGTCAGGAAATCTGGCGGTAATACCCTGCTTGACCACAGCTTCCGAAGCCTTGTCGGCCGAAGTCACCACATCAAAATCATTGTTCTGCTTAGTCTCGACATTGAACTTGGACGAGCGGAAGTATTCAAGCTGCACCTTGCCCGCCTCATGGGCGAGACCGATTGCATGCAACAGAATGGTGTCGAAATCGATAGTTGCTGACATTTACTATAGTTTTTTCATTAATATAACAACAAGACGCATAGCAGCACCCACTGCGCTAATGCCTTACCAAAGCGCCAGCAAGCAGGTAAGCGCCAATTAATAAAAAATGGGCATCGGCCTTTGCTACAGGAATTTCATGCGAGCTTTTGGTGTCGCGAAATTTCGCCTTGCAGCAAGGGCCGACGCTCAATTGTGGTTTCATTATTTTTCACCCCGGAATTCGGCTACTGCTCGAATTCCCCATGGGTTTATGCCTCATCCTCTTCGTCTGCGACGGGAATCTGACGCTTGAACACCTCCTTGAAAGTGATGAGGGTCTCAGTCCGGCCCAGGCCGAGTTGCAGGAAACGGTCGTGGATAAGGCTCAGCAGGTGGTCATTGTTGTGTGCATACAACTTCACAAAGAGGTCATACTTGCCTGTAGTGAAATAGCACTCCACCACCTCAGGGATTTCCTTGAGGTGCTTCACCACCTCTTCAAAACGAGAAGAGTCGTTGAGGAAAACACCTACATAGGCACAAGTGTCGTAGCTCACAGCCTCGGGGTTGATAAGCGTAACCGACCCCTTGATCACACCCATGGTGTAGAGTTTCTGAATGCGCTGATGGATGGCAGCTCCCGACACGTTGCAAGCGCGGGCAATCTCAAGATAGGGCTTTCGGGCATTGGCTGAAAGCATCTTGAGGATTTTGTAATCTAATGCATCTAATTTAGTATTAGCCATATCTAATGTTTCTGTTTTATTTTAGTTTTGATAAAAATATTGTTTGAATAATTGCGTTATTATAATGTGGTAGACAAACTATTCAATGTGCAAATGTAAGAAAAAAAACTCATATGATAATAGATTATAACGTTATTTCTAAGAGTTCACCAAATTTTAATAAATTCGTTACCCTCTATGAGCAGGCTTTTGTCGCCGACGAGCGTCGTGAAACGTCAGCTCTTATCAGCATTATCAACAACTGCAAGGAATTCAGAGTTGTCGAAGCCTCGACAGGTAACGTTTTTTTAGGATTCTTCTCTTATTGGACTTTTGTCGACTGCGGATTTGCCTATTGTGAGCACTTTGCCATTGAGCCAGAGGCACGCAATGGAGGCATAGGATCCAAACTGCTACGACACGTGCTCGACACCTTAACCATGCCGCTGATTCTCGAAGTGGAGCCTGAGGACACCCCCATTGCCCGCCGACGCATTGAATTCTACCGACGATCAGGGCTAACCATCTGGAACGATGTAGACTACACACAACCACCCTACGCCCCAGGCAAGGCTTCACTTCAAATGAAACTGATGACGAGCCGCGGCTTCGACTCAGAGAGTCAAGTGCGCGAGGCAGCCAAGGTGATAAAGGAGCGCGTGTATGGTTGCACACAAGAATAGCACCCTCATCACACAACTGCTTGAAACCGATTTGCTTGACACACACGACCAAGAGTCAAGAGACATCGGCCCGGTTGTCCTTGTTTCAGACTGTAACAACTGCGACAAAAAACCACATGCAAATTAAGTATTTTTAAAAATATTCTGCATATGTTTGCTTATTTGGTTAAAGAGATTTAATTTTGCGACACGTATCGACTATGACCCACTTACAGCTCCATACTCGCATAGCTCTGCTTGCCACACTTGTCATGGCAAGCCTCTGCACCATAACGATAAGTTGCAGCATGGGAGCCAAGCAACAACATGTGATAGCCGTGAGCATCCCCCCTCAACAATGGCTGCTTGAGCAGATAGCAGGCAAGCGTTACGACGTGGTGAGTCTGCTTGGGGAGAACAGCAATCCCGAAGAATATGAGAGCGACCGTAACATCATGGGCATCATTGAGCGCAGCGACGCCTATTTCACAATAGGCAACATAGGCTTTGAGGCAGCCATCATCGACAAAGCACACGCCAATTTCCCGCAGGTGCGCATATTCAACACATCGGCAGGCATTGTCACCGCCAAGAGCCAAGAGCACCACTCCGTTGCCGACCTCAACGGTGACCCTCACGTGTGGGTGAGCACGCGCAACGCCAAACTGATTGCCACCAATATGCTTAATGCCATTGTGGAGCTCGATCCAAAGCACAAAAACTATTACACCAAGCGTTACCATGCGCTAGCCGACAGCCTCGACAGCCTTGACAAGGAGCTCAAGCACTCACTTACCGGCAAGAGCGGACAAGCTTTTGCTGTGTGGCATCCGTCGCTCGGATACTTTGCCGCCGACTACGGATTGCGGCAGGTGCCCCTGGAGCCACAACCACAAAAACCGGCCTCCAAAGCCGACATGGAGAAGACCATCGCAAGGCAAAACGCCAAAATAGTGCTCTGCCAAGACGACTTCGACCCGCCACACGCCATCACCACAATGAAGCAGATGAGTGTACCGCAAGCACACGTCAACACCATGGCCTACGACTGGGAAGGGCAAATGCGCCACATCGCAGCAACCATAGCAAAAAACCAATAGCCGACATACGGCACCACAACTGCAGAATCCAAATAGAAGTGCAACGTTTTGATGCGTAAATGCATGAAAAACACTGCAGGGGAGCCTGAGCGGCGGGGACGCAAAGTCCCCATGAGCGTCCGACAGCAATGTGAAAACAAGAAAAGGAGGCCGGAGCCTCCCTAAAATCAATTAATTTTGCATTGCTATGTACAAACAACTGACTTCAGAGCAAAGGTACGCAATATACCTTGGAAT
>CAVIEK010000012.1:26935-27836 GCA_963641805.1 Bacteroides fragilis | reverse complement strand
TTTGTGTATAGTTTTTTCATAGGATTAGATTTTTAAGGTTTGACACAAGCGACTGTTGTGAAACAGCTGCTTGTTTTTATTTGTCCGAATAGGTGATTGATGGTGTGCTCCAAAAGGCGGTTGGTGTGTGCCTTCGATGTGCTTTCAATAACGAATTGCAACAGAGTGCGGCTCGACAGCAAGGCCGCTATGATTGTGGACACAGGGAAGATGTGGAGGCCTACGGCAAATGTGCCAACGCGCGTATATCAAAAAGCGAGAGCCGAACTCATCACGTAATGGAGACTGTTCAGCTCTCGCCTTGTATGTGTGTAAGCATGTCCCGAGAGACTTTACGTTCGGGATTTTGTGGCTCGTCAGAGCTCAAGGTCGGCGTTCAAGATTTCGTTCTTGGGCAGTCCTTGCTCATCGAGAACGGCGAGGAATGGATCCGGATCAAATTCTTCCACATTGTGCACGCCGGGTTTGCGCCAAAGTCCTTTGAGGAACATCATAGCGCCTGTCATGGCGGGAACACCGGTGGTGTAGCTCACGGCCTGCATGCCAGTCTCCTCATAGGCCTTATGGTGGTCGCAGTTGTTGTAGATGTAATAGGTGAGAGGTTTGCCCTCTTTGTCGAGACCGCTTATGCGGCAGCCTATCGATGTCTGGCCAGTGTAGTTCTTTCCGAGTTCTTTGGGATTGGGCAGCACGGCTTTGAGGAATTGCAATGGCACTATTTCCTGACCCTGATATGTGATGGGTTCGATGCTGGCCATGCCTATGTCTTGAATCACGCGCAGGTGGGTGAGATATTCCTGCCCGAAGGTCATCCAAAAGCGGGCACGTTTGATGCTCGGGAAGTTTATGACGAGCGACTCAAGCTCCTCATGATACATCAGGTAGCTTTCGCGTTGCCCGA
>CAVIEK010000012.1:0-26925 GCA_963641805.1 Bacteroides fragilis | reverse complement strand
ATTTCGGGATACGTGAGTGGCTTGTGAATTTCAAGCGCGCCTGTCTCAATCCATTTGCCATCTTGGTAATACCGGCCCTTTTGGGTGATTTCGCGTATGTTGATTTCAGGATTGAAGTTGGTGGCGAAAGCTTTTCCGTGGTTGCCGGCATTGCAGTCTACAATGTCGAGATGCTCGATTTCGCTGAAGTGGTGCTTGGCCGCATAGGCGGTGTACACGCCACTCACTCCTGGGTCAAAACCGCATCCGAGAATGGCGGTGAGTCCGGCTTTCTCAAAGCGCTCACGGTAGGCCCACTGCCAGCTATACTCGAAATGGGCCACGTCGCGTGGCTCATAATTCGCTGTGTCGAGGTAGTTGACACCGCATTCAAGGCAGGCGTCCATGATTGTGAGGTCCTGATAGGGCAGGGCAAGGTTGATCACCAACTGTGGCTTGTGCTTTTTGAACAGTGCCACGAGTTGTTCCACGTTGTCGGCATCCACTTGGTCGGTGGTGATGTTTGGAGCACCTATTGCCTTAGCCACAGCGTCGCATTTTTCCTTGTGGCGCGAGGCAATCACAATTTCGTTGAACACGTCGGGGTTTTGTGCGCACTTGTGTGCACACACGGTGCCAACGCCGCCGCATCCTATTATCAATACTTTATTCATGATGGCTGTTAATCGGAATTTAATATGTTGTTGTTTTTGAAAAGTTATGGTCTGTCGAGAAATTGCCTGACGGCATCAGGACTTACATGAACATCGAGTGCGATATGGTGTCGATGAGTACGGAACTGATGCTCATGTATATTATCATGCCCACGATATCATCGGTGATGGAGATGAAGGGACCGGTGGCTATGGCTGGGTCGATTTTCAGCTTTTCGAGCGCCATGGGCACAAATGTGCCGAAAACCGATGCGAAAATCACCACGCTGAACAGCGACAGTGACACGGCAATAGTGGTCACGTGGGCACGCCACGGGTCGGGGTCGCTGGGCCGCAGACAGTTGTAGAGGAACACGACGGCCGATATGAACACTGCATTGAGCAATGCCACGCCAAGTTCTTTCACAAGGTGGCGGATGGAGTTGTGGATGTTGAGACTGCCGTTGGCAAGGCCTTGTACCACGATGGCGCTCGACTGTGTGCCCACATTGCCGCCGGTGCCGCCAATCAGGGGGATGAACATGGCCATTCCCGGTAGCACTTGGAGCAGTGATGCGTCGTTGTTGCCGATGATGCATGAGTTGGTGAGCCCGCCTATCATGCCTATCACGAGCCACGGCAGGCGTGCCTTCACTTGCATGAAGATGCTGTCGTCGGTCTCCACGTCGGTCGAGATACCTGATGCCAGCTGATAGTCGCGCTCGCTTTGCTCACGCACCTCGTCCATGATGTCGTCGACGGTAATGCGGCCCACCAGACGGCCTATCGAGTCGACCACCGGCATTGCCACCAGGTCATACTTCTCGAAGTCGAGGGCCACGTCGTCGATTGGTGTTTCGGTTGTCACCGATATGGGGTCGGTAATCATCACGTGTTTTATGCGGCTAGCAGATGGGTGTGTTATCATCTTCTTGATGGGGAACACGCCGCGCAGGCGGTTGTCGTCATCGACCACATACACGTTATAGATCTCGTCCATGTCTTCGGCCTGGTTGCGCATCTCCTTGATGCATTCGGGCATCGACAGGTTCTCGTTGACTACAATCATCTCGGTGCTCATGTGACCGCCGGCGGTGTCCTCACTATATTGTAGCAGGTCGACGATGTCGCCCGCCTGTTCCACATCGTCGATGTGCTTTATCACGTCGGCACGGTCTTCCTTGTCGAGCTCTTGAATCACGTCGACGGCATCGTTGGCGTCCATCTGCTCGAGTTTCTTGGCGATCGACTCGTTAGACATCAGTTCAAGCAGGTCGTGGCGCTGGTCCTCGTCGAGCTCAATGAGCACGTCGGCCGCTGTTTCCTCGTCGAGCAGTTTCAGTATGTATTCGGCATTGTCGGTGTCGAGGTGTGAGATTAGCTCGGCAATGTCGGCCGGATGCAGGTCAACGATTTCGGCCTTCACGGCTTCCTGGTCGTTGCTCTTTATGGCATCTTCTATCTGGCCGATGTATTGGCTGTTGAATTCTTTCATCGTTCCGCTTCTTGATTTAGTGGGTTATACACTATGTTTTCTTGCTTGGTCAACCATATTGGTTAGAGCCACGTAGTCGGCTACGCTCAATTGTTCGGGACGTTGTCGGAAGAAGTCGTCGGCAAGTAGTGGGCAGCCGGCGGGCAACAACGGCTTAGTGGAGTTGCGCAGCGTCTTTCTCCGTTGGCCGAAGGTGGTCTTTACCACCGTCTTGAACAGCCGCTCGTCGCATCCGAGGTTGGTTACGCCATTGCGTGTGAGTTTCACCACGCCCGACTTCACTTTGGGCGGAGGGTTAAACACGTTTTCGTCGACCGTGAACAGGTATTCCACGTCATACCATGCCTGCAGCAGCACCGACAAGATGCCGCGCGTCTTGGTCCCAGGCTTGGCGGCAAGGCGTTGTGCCACTTCTCGCTGCAGCATCCCGCTGCAGCACTCCACCTGATCCTTGTAGTCGAGCACTTTGAAGAATATCTGCGACGATATGTTGTAGGGGTAGTTGCCTATTATGCAAAACTTGCCGTCGCCCACGGCTTGTCGCAAGTCGAGTTTTAGGAAGTCGTCGGCAATTATGCGGCCTTCGAGCTGGGGAAACTCCACGTTTAAGTAGTCGACCGACTCGGTGTCAAGCTCTACCACCTTGAGGTTGAGTTTGTCGGCGAGCAGGAATTGTGTAAGCACCCCCATGCCTGGCCCCACTTCGATCACGGGTAGAGCCTCATGGCCGTGAAGCGTGTCGGCAATGCGCCGAGCTATCGACAAGTCGGTGAGGAAGTGTTGCCCTAGGGCCTTCTTGGCTTTAACCTGTTGCATGAGTCTCGTCAGTCTTAAAGTGTTGTTTTAATATTGATTGTCAGCTTTATGAGCACATTTTTAGGCACGTCTTAAAATGCCACTGTGGGCAACTAAAAAACGCGCATCGTTGCAACAATACCGATAAAATCAATTATCTTTGCAAGTCTATACAAAGGTAGTGCTTGTGAAACTAATAGGAAAGCCGCATGCGCTTTTTTTTGACTTTAGACTACACGAAAATGCAATTTTTAACTTTTAGCGCTTTTTAATTGTGAAGAAGACGATTTCCAATCTCTTAAAATATGGCATACCGCTTTTAATAGGTGTGGTGCTCATCTATGTGCTCTACAAGAATGTGGACATGAGCAAGACAGTGGGCATCCTCAAGACCCGTATTAACTGGTGGTGGTTTGTCCCGGTATTTGTAGTGAGCATATTAAGCCATGTGTTCAGGGCATTACGGTGGCGCCTCCAGCTGCGCGCCATCGGTGTGCGCCCGTCGGTATCGGCGTTGATCAACTCCATTTTCGGCACCTATGCCGTGAATTTGGCCATACCGCGCTTTGGCGAAGTGTGGCGCTCGGGCTACATAGCCAAGCGGCAGAAGGCTTCGTTCACACAAGTGCTTGGCTCGATGGTGGCTGATCGCTTGAGCGACACCATAACGGTGCTTGTGCTCACCATAGTCGCATTCTTCATAGCCGAACAGCAACTGGCGCGGTCGGTCGATGGCTTGCACGACAAGGTGTTGGCGTTGACCACCTCGCCGGTGGTGTGGGGTATGGCCGTGGCGTGTGTGGCCGCTCTGTGGTGGCTCATGCGAGGCAAGAGCCAAAATGCGGTAGTGGTGAAGTTGCGCCAAGTGGTGCAGAACCTGTGGGACGGTTTTGCCGGCGTGGCTAAAATGGACGGCAAGTGGGCGTTCTTGCTCTACACGCTGCTCATTTGGGGATGCTATTACCTGCAGCTTTATGTGGCCTCGCTGGCGTTTGACTACACATGCGACTTGGGGGCAAAGGCCATTCTGGTGTTGTTTGTGCTCAGTAGCATCGGCATGGCAGTTCCCACCAATGGCGGGCTCGGTGCTTGGCATGCTGCGTTAATCCTCGGCATGTCGTTCTACGGATTCGGCCCTTTCAGCGCCGGCAACCCCAATATCGAGGCCTACACATTCGCGATGGTGGTGTGGGGCATGCAGACCATCCTGCTCATTTTGCTCGGCATTTATGCCTTTGTGAGCATGGAGGTGGACTCGAGGCGCATCGCCTCAGGCAAGACCAAGGTGGATGTGAGCGGCAACGGAATCCAACTGTAGACCCCGCTCTCGCCACGGAAATACTACATTAATCAACAGAAAAACACCTTAATCATATGGCAAAACTTCCGTTTTTAAATGATGATTTCGACGACGATTTCATGAACAAAGAGCCACAGGCTCCGAAACAACCCAAGCAGCCCACCCAAGAGGAATTGCAAGCCCAGCGTGATGAACAGGAATTGCGTGATACCGTGATAGAGCGCCGCCCTGACAGGCTGCGTATAATGCTCGTGTGCCTTGCGGTGGTCGCTGTGGTCTCGGCTACAGCATGGTTGTGGCTACGCTATTTCCATCCTTGCAAGGTGGGGCAGGAACGTGGTGTGATTATGGAAATGAGCGCCAGCGGACACCTCAAGACCTATGAAGGCAAAATGATGAGTGAGCGCCTTATCGACTCGACGCACGTCTATCAGACCGATTTCCTCTTCAGCACCACCAACGACTCGGTGGCGAAGCTCGCTTCGCGTCTTGCTGGTACCGGACACCGGGTGACGGTGTATTATGAGGAGTTCAAGGGACGCCGCCTATGGCGGGGGGAAACCAACCGCTTTGTGACGGCCATTGTGCCCGACGGTTGCGATAGCATAGCACCGCCTAAAGCCGGTACCGAATAGCCGATTCCGGCGAAATGGCCGGCCTTTTTTAAGCACAATTAATAATTGTGATGTGTACTAATCAAAATCTTTGTCATACTTTTGTGCCGGTTTATTAGTTTGACAGACCTCAAAAAAAGCCCGACAAAGTGCATGATGAACAGCATAAGCAGTAGGAGGACATTAATATGGGTGATTGCCGTGGCGGCAATCATTGCGTGCCACTTTCAGGCCGCGGCGCAGGAAACCGACGGCGTCAATGCGCCATCGGCCCTTCGCAACGTCTACTACGGCCGCTATCATTTTGTCGACA
Organism: Bacteroides fragilis; assembly: GCA_963641805.1. Lineage (GTDB taxonomy): Bacteria > Bacteroidota > Bacteroidia > Bacteroidales > Muribaculaceae > Sodaliphilus. Next base: position 21,776 of record CAVIEK010000012.1, on the reverse strand, counting down.
AGGTAAGCGGCGACACTTTGCTCATGCTTGTGCTCAATCCCATTACCGTATACCCGCCCGAGCGGTTCCGCAATAGTGCCGAGGAACAGTTCTACTGGCGCACGGTGCGTGATGTGAAGCGCACACTTCCATACGCCAAACTCATCAATTCCACTCTGCAAGAGACCTACGAGTATCTCGAGACCTATGCCACAAAGCAGCAGAAGGAGCAGTACCTTAGGCAGTTTGAGAAGGAAATATTCAATCAATACAAGCCTGAGATGAAAAAGATGACTCGCAGCCAGGGCAAGATGATGATCAAGCTCATAAACCGCGAGACTAACCAAAACTCTTATAACATAGTGAAAGCTTTCTTGGGTACTTTCAGGGCTGGGTTTTGGCAGACTTTTGGACGATTCTTCGGTGTGAACATGAAGACTGGCTATGATCCGCAGCACGACCACAATGATGCCATGATTGAGCGTATATGCATCCGCGTGGAGCAAGGCACAATCTGAGGCTCTCCGGCATTCAGCATCCCTATAAGGCCTGGTTGCTTACCTTTGCTTAATGTGAGGGTAGGTTGCGACAAGGCAAGGCAAATTCGGGTATGCCCGATTTGCTATTGCGCTCAGCTTGCACTACCTTTGTGGGGGAAAGAAAACAGCGAAAAAATGATGAAAATGAAAGGCAAATGTGTGATGCACTGCATGGCCGTGGCTGCTTTGATGACTATGGCTTCGTGCCACAGCAACGAGGCCAACTACAAGGCTGCCTATGACAGGGCTGTTGACCGCACTAAGGATGGAGTGGGGCTGGAGGCTTATACCAAGGTGCTTGAGGAGCGCAACCGCAACAACTACATGGTGAACGGCGACAGTCTGCGCATGATTCTCGACCACTGCAACATTGTCGACGGCAAGTCGGAAGAAGTGATGACTTATAGCGTGGTGGTGGCTGAGTTCAAACAGAAGTTCAATGCCACTTCATTGCGTAACCGCTTGCGTGATGAGGAAAAACTGCCTGCCTATGTGGTGTATACGGCCAGCGAGAAGAAGTATTGCGTGGTGGCGAGCGGCTTTGATGAGGCTGCCGATGCCGCCGCTTTTGTGAAAAGCATAGGCAAAAGGATGAAAATCAAGCCTCTTGTGCCTAAGGTATGGGTGCTACAGAGAATTTAGATGATTTCAAGCACGTCTGGCAATTGGGCTTCGGTGACGATATCGTGTGGGTCAACGGCTTTTTTGAGCATTACTCCACACCCGGCAACCGTTATGCCGTGCGTGGCGCCGATGGTAGCCTGCAGGCTCAGATGCACGTTTTCCCCATCGATTTGGGCGGCGTTTACATTTATGGCGTGACCACACACCCTGCATGGCGGGGGCGCGGTGTGGCCAGGGCGATGATTGACGATGCATTGTGCGGCTTGGCGGCGCGTGGCGTGCCGTTTGCCATGCTTATAGCCCAAGAACCGTCGTTGTGCCGGTGGTATGGAAGCATGGGTTTCTGTTTGGGGCATGGTCTGGTGGATGTGGAGGGCTATGACGGTGAGTGCCTTTGCAATGAATCTCCGGTGCCCAATCATCCCATGTGGCGTGTGGTGAATGCGCAGAGCTATATGGCACTTTATATGGCGCAAGGCGGGTGCGGCACGATCCAGCCGTTTTATCTTACCGATACTATTGCTGCCAGTGTGGGCTCTTTCACCGCCGATGGCCGGTTTCTTCCCGGGGAACGGCTCCCGGGAGCCCGTCAACTCGCACCTGCCGGTATGATAGGTGAGTTCCCTATCGCATTTCCCACTCACATTGTGGTGCCCGATCCGCACGTGGCGCTCTAGCTGTTGATGGTCAACCGCCTGTAATCAGGCGGCAGGGATGAAGGAAATCTACAATCAAAATCAACCTGTAATGGATAATCAAGAAGAAACTACGGGCGGGATGCCCTTTTCCAAGTGGTTGCCGCTGCTTGGTCTCACTTGCGCTGCTTTTGTGTTCAACACGTCGGAATTTGTACCAATAGGCCTGCTTACCGACATCGCATCCGACTTCGGGCTTACCGAGGCCCGTGCCGGCATGCTGATATCGGTCTATGCTTGGGTGGTTATGCTGTTGTCGCTGCCACTGATGATAATCGCATCGCGTTTCGATTTGCGCCGATTGATGTTATGGGTGGTAGGGTTGTTCTCGTTGTTCCAGGTGTGCTCGTTTATGTCGGTCAGCTACGGCACACTCATGTTGTCGCGCATAGGTGTGGCATGCACCCACTCGGTCTTTTGGTCAATAGTCTCGCCCATGGCAGTGCGCATGGTTCCGCAACGGTTTCGCCAATTGGCTTTGAGCCTGATAGTGACTGGAACATCGGTGGCGATGATTTTTGGGCTTCCGCTCGGACGTGTCGTAGGCCTTTGGGTGGGGTGGCGTATGACCTTTTTGGGAATCGGCATTGTGGGTGTCGTCACATGGTGTTACCTGCTGTTCTCGTTGCCGTCGTTGCCCAGTGTTGACCGTTTCAGGTTTGGCCAGTTTCCTGAGTTGTTGCACAACCGCACCCTTGTGGGTATATGGCTGTTCTCGTTTGTGCTCGCCACGGCTTATTACACCGGATATAGCTACATAGAGCCTTTTCTCGGGCAGGTGGCGCATTTCAGTAGCGGTATGGTCACGTCGGTGCTGATGATGTTTGGTGGTGCTGGTATCTTTGGCAGCATGGCGTTCTCGAAATACTATGTGCGCTTCCGTTGCGGCTTTGTGAGCGTGTCGGCCTTGACTATGGCAGCAAGTCTGTTTCTTTTGTGGCCGCTATCCGGCTTGACTGTGGCTGTGGTTGCGCTTTGTGCCATGTGGGGTGCCAGCGCTACGGCATTCAATGTGGCGATGCAGTCGGAGGTTATCAATGTGTCGTCGGCCGAGTCGACCTCGGTGGCGATGTCGGTTTTCTCCGGCATTTTCAACTTGGGCATCGGTCTTGGCGCGCTGGCTGGCGGAGTGGTGTGCTCGTCACTGTCGATATCATGGATAGGCATTGCCGGTGGCGTGATAGCAGTGGCCGCATGGATGTTTTGGCAATGTGGCTTGTCGCACTGGCTGAGGGCAATCCACCGGCGCTGACGGCAGGCCGACGAGGTAATGAGAAAGGCGACCTGGTGTTTGTCCCGGTCGCCTTCTATGGGTGTTGTTGTGAAAAGCAAGTTGCCGTTTAAAGACCCACCGACAGTGATGTGTAGTAGCGTCCCCCCTCGTTGGTGAGGTTCAATGTTACATATCCTTTGCCGTCGCCTCCATACCATGAGATGCACATGCCATTGTTGTAGTTTATGGGTTGTCCGTAGGTGGCGCACAGGTCGCGGTAAATGCGGTTGTAACGGCTGCGGTCGTAGTATGGGGTGGAGTAGACAAATTGTGCGTAGTTGAAGCCGCTGTAAGGGTCGTAGCTCATCATCACATCTGGCCAGGTGAAGCTTAGCAGAGGCACGTTGCGGAGGTATACCACGTTGTCGTAATAACCGTCGATGTCATATCCCTTGTAGTAAAGGAAGTTGAGTGCCGAGTTGGCGAGAGTGCCGAAGTCCACGCCTAGGATGCTCACTATTGCGGGGGCCCCGTAATAGGGACGATAGCTGACGGGCACTGTGGGACGGTAATACCAAATGCGCTCTGGGCGGTAGGCTCTTGCTGGTGGCATGACCGGGCGGCGCCAGTCGTTGTTGCGGTAGTTCCAGTAGAAACGGTCGTTGTTGTTTCGGGGGCGCATGTTGCCGTCGTAGCGGTAGCGGTCATACTTGTTGTTGCTATATCCATAACTGTTGCCCGGACGGTAATTGCCGTTATTGTTGTTATAGGGGTGGAAGTTGCCGTTGAAACCATTGTTGTTGCCTGGGCGTCGGCCGTCGTTACCGCCATAGTTGTTGCCGCTATAGCTGTTGTTATGATTGTTGTTATAGTTGTTGCCGTTATTATAGTTTGGACGGTTGTTGTTATTGTTGCCCGTATTGCCTGTGTATGGCTTAACCGTGCCGTTGCCGTTGTTGCCTGGGCGTCGACCGTCGTTACCCGCATTGCCGTTAGCGTTGGAGATGTCGCTGCGCACCGTTGCCGAGCGGTGGTTGATGTTGTTGCTGTTGTTGGTGGTGGCGCTGTTGGCTCCAGGCCAATAGCTTACCGACGGCTGGGTGCTGCGGCGGTCAGAGTTGTTGTTGGTGCTCATCCTGCCCACGCTGTTGTTCTGGTTGGTCTGCATTGCCGATGATGGCATACGTCCGTTGTTGTTCACCGTTACGGTGCTACGGCGCTCGTTGACCGAACCTGCCGCCGATGCAATGCGCCCTGTGTTGTTGTTTTGTGGGACTGTGGCTTGACTGCTGCCACGGTGTCCGGTCACGTTTAGCGGTCCGCTTCCGCCGGCCGATATTCTTTCCTGTGCCATCAGTGACGGCGATGCCAGCATGCTGCCAAGCAGCATTGCACATATCATTAAGTTGTTAGCTGAGAGTTTCATAACAGTATGATTTTAATTGTTGATTATCAAATAAGTGTTTTTTGAATTTCTTTGTTCCTTTGACTCATGGGTTGACGTGGGGTTTAATCTCGCGTTCCGATGATAGACCAATGTGCCGTTTTTGCCGACTAATGCCGTCCTTTGGCCTTGCACTCGCTGCACAAGCCCTTGAGCACATAGTTAATGCCGTGCACCTCAAAGTCGCCTGGCAATGTGGCTATCGGCACGTGTACACTCTTGAGACAGAACGTGCGGTGGCACTGCTCGCAGTAGAAGTGCGCGTGCAGGTCGTTGGTGTCGGCGTCTTCCTCGCCGCAGTGGCAACTGTTGGAGCAGACTGCATATTTCAGAGAGCCCGACCCGTCGTCGATGGCGTGTATCAGGTGGTGGGTGAGAAACAGCGTTATGGTACGGTAGATGGTGGATTTGTCCACAGTGTTGAGGTCGTCCTCAAGACTTTGCAGCGAGAACGCCTCGCGGTGTGCCATCATTGCCTTGAGGATGAGAAGCCGCAGCGCGGTGGGCTTGATCTCGCGCAATGCGAGCTTCTGCAGATACACGTCGGTTTGTTCCGTATTTGTCATTGTTTTCTTTGCCGTTGTGCCGATTGTGGCATTTGGTTATAGGCAAAAGTAGTAAATATTACTGACATTTGCCAAGAGGCAGCACCATGAGAGACGTCTAATTGCACTCTAAAGGACAATTGATTAAATAAAGGTGCTTGCGTGCGCGGGTCATGGCAGTGTAGAGCCATCTCATGAAGTCGAGTGAGCCGAGTGCATCGGGCATTATCGACCCCATGTCGATAAACACGTTCTGCCACTGTCCGCCTTGTGCCTTGTGGCATGTCACGGCATAGGCGAATTTCACCTGTAAGGCATTGAAGTATGGATTTGTCTTGAGGGCACGATAGCGGCTCTGCTTGTCGCCGGTGAGCTCGGCCATCAGCTCGTTGTATAGGCGGTCGCTCTGCTCGCGGGTGAGGGCGGGTGTGTCGCTGAGAAGGCTGTCGAGAATTATCTTTGCGTCGACTTCAATGCCACCGTGGTCAGGAAATTCGAGGGTGACTTGTGCAAATCGCAGTCCGTACCGCTCTTCCACTTCGCCCCACACGCGTTGCACGCGGGCCACGTCGCCATTGGCGATAAAGTCGATTTCTTTGTAGTCGGCAGCCCAGTAGTAATTGTTTTTAGCAATCAGCAGCATGTCGCCGTGGGTGAGTTCGTCGTCGCGAAACAGAATTTGGTTGCGTATGGCACCGTTGAACAGCTTCGCCCGTCGGTTGCTGCGGGTGACAATGATGGTGTCGTCGGTTCCACAGTTGTCGTAGCTGTCGCTGATTTTTTCGATGAGAAACTCGCCTGTCACTGTTTCCACATCGTCGAACTGCTGTAACTCGAGCACTGGTGGCACTGTGTCGGCCATAGTGAGCATGCGCCGCACTGTGGTGGCATTATAGAGAATGCCGCTTTGTGCTGCCTGTCGTGCAATCTGTGTCAGCCAAATGTCATACACGCTCAGCCCGTAACCGTCAAGCACTTGAGCGTTGAGCGCCGGACTTTCGGCCTGACCCACCGGCGGAAGCTGGGCCGAATCGCCCATCAACACCAGCCGGCAGTTGGCTTGCCGGTCGCCATAGACGTAGCCTATCAGGTCGTCGAGCAGTCTTCCGGTCCCGAAAGTGGCTCCGTCAAGCCCCAGGACATTGGATATCATCGATGCCTCGTCGACAATGAACAAGGTGTCGGTATGCTTGTTGTCGGCTATTGAGAATCCTTGGGCGAGATAGCTGTTTTGGCGGTATATCTTGCGGTGTATGGTGTGGGCCGTGTGTCCGGAATAGTCGCTGAACACTTGTGCCGCTCTGCCTGTGGGAGCCATGAGCACCGACTTGATGCTGCGGCGTGTGAGCGCTTTCACTATAGCGCCAGTAAGGCTGGTCTTGCCGGTACCGGCATAACCGTTGAGCAGGAATACTGCCCTGTTGCCTCCATATAGCATGAAGTGGGCAAATGCGGCTATCATTGTCACCTGGTCGTTGTTGGGGTCATATGGTAGGAGGTCCATCACATCGAGGGCAAAGTCGCGTATGGCTTTGTCATTGCGCCCGATTTCGGTGGGTGTGGTATTTCGGCTCGAAATGTCTTCCATAATACAAATTTACTCACAAATTCCGTTGATTGGCAAAAAAACACTATCTTTGTGACCGCAAAGCAGCACACTGTTGCTTTGCGGCAGCCAAGGAGTGATGCTCGAGTGGTTGAAGAGGCACGCCTGGAAAGCGTGTATACGCCAAAAGTGTATCGCGAGTTCGAATCTCGCTCACTCCGCTGATAGAAACCAAAGCACGCCGGTTCGTAATGAGCTGGCGTGCTTTGTCCTTGTGTGTGCTGCGGTGGTTGCCGCCACCGGCTTTCGGTACGCCTGATGTAGCTGTCCGAACTGTCGTCGCGCTCAAATGTGGTCTTCACTTTGTTGAGTGTGCAGGTTATTGAGGGGGCTCAGGGTGAAGATGATGTATTTGCCGGTTTTTGAGTATCAGGCGTTGGGCACAAGAAACAAAACGGGAGAAAATCCATTGGATTTTCTCCCGTAAGGCGCTTCAAGATGGACTTGAACCAACGACCCCATGATTAACAGTCATGTGCTCTAACCAACTGAGCTATTGAAGCAGGTTGATATTTGTTTTGTCTTATTATTCTTGCGCTTCAAGATGGACTTGAACCAACGACCCCATGATTAACAGTCATGTGCTCTAACCAACTGAGCTATTGAAGCAGGTTGATATTTGTTTTGTCTTATTATTCTTGCGCTTCAAGATGGACTTGAACCAACGACCCCATGATTAACAGTCATGTGCTCTAACCAACTGAGCTATTGAAGCAAGATGTGTTTGCAAGCACCCGGCAACCTTTCCGGGAATTGCGATGCAAAAGTAACTTGATATTTTGAGATATGCAACGATTTGGCCGAAAATGTTGCTAAAAAAGTGCGTTTTTCATAATTTTATCAATGTGCAGTACAGCTAATTCACGTTTTAGTAGTACTTTCGCACTAAAATTCACTGAGATGAACAAGACTTTAAAAAATGTTGCCCTCGCTGCCTTGGTGGCTTTGGTTGCATCACCGGTAACCATTGGCGCGCCCAAGCGTGCCGACAATGCGGCAATAGCGCGCAACCTCGACATATTCAACAGCATTTACAAGGAGCTCAACACATTTTATGTCGACACACTCAATCCGCAAAAGACGATTGAGACTGCCATCAACGCGATGCTCGACGACATCGATCCGTATACCGAATATTACCCAGCCAAGAAGCAGGACGACTTGATGATGATCTCGACCGGCGAGTATGGCGGCATCGGGTCATACATCATGCTCGGTACCGACAAGGCCGTATATATCTCAGAGCCCTATGAGGGCAGTCCTGCCGCCAAGGCAGGGTTGCGCCCGGGCGACCGCATTGTGAAAATCAACGGCAAGAGTGTGAAGGGGTGGTCGCAAGACAAGGTGAGCGAGAACCTCAAGGGACAGGCAAACACCAGTCTCAGTGTGACTGTGGTGCGTCCCTACTGTGCCGACAGCGTGAAGACGTTCAACATCGTGCGGGAGAAAATCAAGGTCAACCCGGTGCCATATTACGGTGTGGTGCGCGGCAACATTGGATACATCAACCTCACCACCTTCAATGAGCAAAGTGCCGATGCAGTGAAAAAGGCGTTGCTCGAATTCAAGAAAAACCCGCAAGTGAAATATCTGGCACTTGACTTGCGCGGCAATGGAGGCGGACTGCTTGAGAGTGCCGTGAAGATTGTGGGATACTTCGTGCCAAAGGGCACAATGGTGCTTAAGCAGAAGGGCCGCTTCAAGCAGAGCGAGAAGATTTACAAAACCACCGAGGAGCCAATTGTGCCCGACATGCCATTGGCGGTGCTTGTCGACGGAGGATCAGCCTCGTCGAGCGAAATCACGGCAGGCTCGCTGCAAGACCTTGACCGGGCGGTGATAGTGGGCTCGCGCTCATTCGGAAAGGGTCTGGTGCAGACCACCCGCCAGCTTCCCTTCGACGGCTTGCTGAAAGTGACCATTGCAAAATACTACATTCCCAGTGGCCGTCTGATACAGGAAATAGACTATAGCCGCCGCAATGCCGACGGTACCTACAAGAAAGTGCCCGACAGCCTTACCAACGTGTTTACCACAGCCCACGGCCGCAAGGTGCGCGACGGAGGTGGCATCACCCCCGACATAAAAATCGATTACCCCGAGGCCAACAGGCTCGTGTATAATGTGGTGCGCGACCACTGGGCGTTCAATTACGCCACCAAGTATGCCTCAACGCATGCCATAGTGCCGTCGCCGGCAAAGTTTGTGGTGACCGATTCGATGTTTGCCGACTTCAAACGCTTTGTCGATCCCAAGAAATTCAACTACGACAAAGTGTGCGAGGACGGAGTGGCCAATCTGAAGAAGGTGGCAAAGGCAGAGGGATATATGAACGACAGCACCGCCGCCGTCTTTGCCCAGCTCGAGAAACTGCTCAGGCATGACCTAGGCCACGACCTTGATGTGAACCGCAAGCAGCTGAGCGGCATAATAGCCGATGAGATAATGAAGCGCTATTATTATCAGCGTGGTCAGATAGAAAACAACCTGAACGACGACGAGGCTGTCGACAAGGCCGAGGCAATGTTCACCAAGCCAGGCGAGTATAAGCGCATACTTAACTTGAAATGATGATGCGGCAACTGGTGGGCTCTCTCATTCACAGAACAATCCGGACACATGGCTACCACTCTTGATGACTTTATGGAGATTGGCGCATTGTGCGACTTGCTTAACGGCAAGGCGCGCATCAAGGCTCTTGCCCGCATGGTGGGCGATACAAGCAACCGGGTGATGAGTGTCGACGGGCTTGCCGGCTCGGCAGCGGCTATGCTTGTGTCAAGGCTACCCGTCGTGAGTAATCCATATCTGATTGTGGCCAACGACCTTGACGATGCGGGCTACATCTATAACGACCTGTGCCAAATCAACGGCGAGAGTCATGTGCTCATTTTCCCGTCGGGCTACAAGCGCGACATCAAATATGGCCAGATCGACGCCCCGCAAGAGATATTGCGCACCGAGGTGCTCAACCAGTGGCCGTCCAATCATGGGCTGCGCTGGGTGGTGACCTATCCCGAGGCTCTTGCCGAGAAGGTGGCCGACCGGGCCACGGTGGAGCGCAGCACACTAAACCTGTCGCGTGGAGGTCAGGCCGACCTCACCGACACGGCGCGGCGACTGCGGGAACTCGGTTTCAGCGAGGTCGACTATGTGTATGAGCCCGGACAGTTTGCTGTGCGAGGCTCGATTCTCGACGTCTACTCGTTCAGCAACGAGTTGCCTTACCGAATCGACTTCTTCGGCGACGATATCGATAGTATGCGCACCTTCAACGTAGAGACTCAGTTGAGCGATGCCCAAGTCGACTCGGTGAGCATCGTGGGGCGTGACGGAAGTGAGGCGGGAGCCGGAACGTCGTTGTTACAGTTTGTGGGCCCCGACACTGTGCTGGTGTGCCGCGACGTGCAATGGCTCAGGCAGCGTGTGAAAGCCATCGGCGAGGAGCAGATGTCGGCCAACGCTCTGATAGCTGGTGATGCCGATGCCGACGCTATGGGCAAGGTAGTCGACTTTGCAGAATTCGAGGCAGCTCTTGACTCGATGCGGCGCATCGATATCCATAATGGCCAGTGCAAAGGCAAGGCCGATGCCTCCATGCATTTGCATTGCAGTCCCCAAGGCGTGTACCACAAGAACTTCGACCTGATAAGCACGTCGTTCACCGAATTCATCAGCCGTGGCTACCGCATGATGATATTGAGCGACAGTGCAAAGCAGATAGAGCGCCTACGCGTGATATTTGATGACCGTCACGACCACATCTCCTTCACGCCGGTGCTCAGCACTGTGCACGAGGGGTTTGTCGACGACGACAGCCGCCTGTGCGTATTCACCGACCACCAGATTTTCGACCGATTCCATAAATACAACCTCAAGAGCGACAAAGCCCGTTCGGGCAAGCTTGCCCTGTCGCTTAAGGAACTCAACCAGATTGAGGTGGGCGATTACATAGTGCATGAAGACCATGGCATCGGCAAGTTCGGAGGCTTGGTTCGCACTGGAATCAATGGCACGCCGCAGGAGATGATAAAACTCGTGTATCTCAACGGCGACATAATATTCGTGTCGATACACGCGCTCCACAAGCTATCGAAATATCGTGGCAAGGAGGGCGTGGAACCTCGCTTGAGCAAACTCGGCTCGGGGGCTTGGGGCAAGCTCAAGAGCCGCACTAAAAGCAAACTTAAAGATATTGCGCGTGACCTCATCTGCCTGTATGCCAAGCGCCGCAGCGAGCGTGGCCATGCTTATCCGCCCGACGGCTACATGCAGCATGAGCTCGAGGCTTCGTTTATTTATGAGGACACCCCCGACCAGCTAAAGGCTACTCAGGCAGTGAAGGCCGACATGGAGAAAGACAAGCCCATGGACCGCCTGATATGTGGCGATGTGGGCTTCGGGAAGACCGAAATTGCCATCCGCGCGGCATTCAAGGCTGCCTCCGACAGTAAGCAGGTGGCGGTGCTTGTCCCCACCACCGTGCTTGCCTTCCAACACTACAACACGTTCACTGAGCGCCTTAAGGATTTCCCTGTGCGCATCGATTACCTGACGCGGGCGCGCAAGCCCAAAGACGTGAAACAGATGCTCGCCGACCTTGAGGCGGGCAAGATCGACATCATTATAGGCACACACAAACTCATTGGGAAAAGCGTGAAGTTTCACGACCTGGGGCTGCTCATCATCGATGAGGAGCAGAAATTCGGTGTCGGTGTAAAGGAAAAGCTTAAGCAGCTTAAGGTCAATGTCGACACGCTCACCATGTCGGCGACCCCCATACCGCGCACACTGCAGTTCTCGCTCATGGGCGCGCGCGACTTGAGTGCCATCACCACTCCGCCAGCCAACCGATACCCGATACTCACATCGCTCAATTCGCTTGACGACGAGGTGGTGGCCGAAGCCATCAATTTCGAGCTGTCGCGCAACGGGCAGGTGTTTTTCGTCAATAACCGCATCGACCAGCTGCCCACATTGCAAAACATGATCAATCGTGTGGTTCCCGATGCCCGTGTGGTGGTGGGGCATGGCCAACTGCCGCCCGAAGAGCTTGAGCGACGCATAATCGACTTCTCAAACCACGACTACGACGTGCTCCTTGCCACCACCATCATCGAGAGCGGCATCGACATGCCCAATGTGAACACCATCATAATCAACAATGCCCAAAACTATGGCTTGAGCGACCTGCATCAGTTGCGTGGGCGTGTGGGCCGGTCAAACCGCAAGGCTTTCTGCTACCTGCTCGTGCCGCCAGCCGCCCCGCTCACCCCGGTGGCACGCCGTCGCCTGCAGGCCATCGAGAGCTTCAGCGACTTGGGCAGCGGAATCCACATAGCCATGCAAGACCTCGACATACGTGGCGCAGGCAACCTGCTCGGTGCGGAGCAGAGCGGATTCATTGCCGATTTGGGTTATGAGACCTACCAGAAGATACTGAAAGAGGCGGTTCTCGAGTTGAAAACCGAGGAATTTGCCGACACGTTTGAGCAACAGAGTGCCGATGAGCGCCGGCTCGACGGCGAGGAACCGGAATATGTGACCGACTGCACAATTGACACCGACCTCGAGCTCATGTTCCCAGCCACATACGTGCCGCAGGAAAACGAGCGAATATCGCTCTATCGTGAGCTTGATGCCATGGAAACCGACGCACAGGTGGCCGAGTTTGAGGATCGCCTGCGCGACCGCTTTGGCGAGCCGCCCGAAATGGGGCGTGAGCTCATACGCATAGTGCCGTTGCGCCGACTTGCCCGCCGATTGGGAATCGAGAAGATTGCCTTGAAGCAGGGACGTATGTATGTTTATTTTGTAGGCAAGGAAAACGTGGCCTACTACCAGTCGCCGGCATTTGGCCGAATAGTGCAATATGTGCAGATGAATCCGCGCCGGTGCAGTTTCCGCGATGTCAACGGCCGCAACTCGATTCTTATCTCGGGCGTGAAACGTGTTGAGGAGGCTCTGGGAATACTGCGCACCGTGGTGGAGTTGCCGTCGGCTTGATGCGGCTTGTTGTTATATCTCTCAATATGTGTTTGGAATGAATGCCGTTGTTTGGCATTGCTGCCGTGCAACGGTGCGGCTTGTGTGGCGTGGCCTGATGAGGGGTGGGAAACTGTAAGCGCCGATGTTGCTTGCGTTTTGTAGGACGTTGTGCGTTATTTGTGGAACTTTTGCAACCACAAATGACGTTTTTTATACAAAGTAATAGCATAGATTAAAAAAAATAATTAATTTTGCCTTGTTAAGACTTGCTTTAGGTTACGAAGTCTAATTATTTTTTATTCATTTTCTAAACATTTTTCATTATGCGTAAATTTACACTTATGCTTTTATGTGCCTTTATGGCAATATTAGCATGCTCTGCTACGCAACCGCGCGACGAGTACACCTTCACTAAGGTGCCCGCGGCAAGCAGTGTTGCGGCAGAGACGTCGACGCGCATCAGTGCCACCACGCTGGCAAGCGACGGCAGTGCATTCACTGCCGGCCACCTCAGCGCCAAGGCTCGTGCCGCGTCGGCTGTGCGTAAATCGCCCAAGGCAAAGGTCGCAATTGACAACCTTACCGGCTCGCGTTACGTGATATCCCATGCCACGACAGGTGTGGTTACAGCACGTGAGGCCACGGTGACCAAGGTTAGCGACGACAGCCTCACGATCAGCGGTTTCGTGTACAGCGATGTAACTGTGGGCGCTAAAGTGGATGTGGCTACTGGCAAGGTGACCATTTATCCGCAGTATGTGGCCACGGTACAAACTTATCCCGTGTGGATTTGTAGTGTCGACCAAGACAAGAACGTCTATAGCACTACCGACCCCATTGAAGGCACAATTGATGAAAGCGGCGCTCTGAATCTGGAGACCGCTTTCGGCTTTTTTGTGACTTCGGGTGACAAGAAGGGCGCTTACCTCACAATCGGCATCCAAAGTTATGCAGATGTGGCACAGGCTAACGGCCGCGTCACCACACAGGTGATCAAGTATGACGGCTATTTCTCGACCAAGCGCCGCTCGGTGTCGCCAAAGACCGAGTGGGTGTATGTGCGTCAGACGGCAGCCGACAAGCTGCGCATCACGCACCTGTCGAGCGACAAGGGCTACTTTGACTTCTATGCCAAGCTCAACTACGACAAGACCATCAGCATCGACCCACAGTCACTGCTCACCATAGCATACTCGGGCACGTTCTGCTGCTATAAGTTTACCGAGACAGTGAAGGATACCGCTGTTACAATCTCAGCTCAGATCTTGAGCCCCATCACCGGTACCTATACCCAGGTGGGCGACTCGTCAAAGATCGAGTTGGGCAAGTGGATGGTGGGCAGCACCTCTGGCGGTGTGCTCAACCTCTTTGAGAGCAGCGACTTCCGCACAGCTGCGTCTATTGTGTTCCCCGAGAAGCCTCAAGCCAACTTCGAGGGATCGGGTACTGAGGCCGACCCTTATCTGATTAAGACAGCTGCCGACCTCAAGGCTCTCTCTGTGACAGTCAACACCGATGCCACTAAGCGTGGCAGCGTTAAGACCGACGTGACGAGCACCGCGTATTATCCTGTATATGCCGATACCTATTTTGCCCTTGCCGCCGATATCGACTTGGGCAGCTATAAGGAGTCGATCGACCCAATCGGCACCTCGGCCATCCGCTTCGCCGGTACACTCGACGGCCGTGGCCACACTATCAAGAAGATGCAGTTTGTCGATTATGCTTACGACTACGTGGGTCTTTTCGGCGCAACTGCCCCTGAGGCAACTGTGAAAAACCTGCGTTTCAGCCAGCCCAAGATCTCAACAGTGGGCTACAATGTGGGCGTGCTCGCAGGCCGTAACTTCGGTAAGGTAGACGGTGTGACCGTCGATACCGCAACCGTCAGCTCCGACGGCTACAACGTGGGCCTCATTGGCGGTTACAACTACGGTACAATATCTAATGTGAAGGTGCACAAGGCCACCGTCTCGGCTCTCGGCTATGTGGGCGGTATCTCAGGCTTCTGCTATGGCGACATCACATCGTCGAGCGTTGAGGGCGCAACCATCCGCCTCGTCAACAAGCAGCAGTTTGCCGGCGGTATCGTGGGCTACATCAGCCGCGTCAAAGGCCAGCCCAACACCAAACTGTATGACTGCTCGTTCTCGGGTACCGTCTATTCTACGGCTTCTGAGATTTGCCTCGGCGGTATAGCCGGTGAGGCTGCCTATACCGAAATCGCACGCTGCTACACTGCAGCCCGTGTGCTCAGCGGCTCAAGCGTGCAGAACTACATCGCCGGTCTGGTGGGTGCGGCATGGGTGTGCGACATCCACGACAGCTATGCCACCGGTGTGGTCGACAACGAGAACAGTCCCTATGCGGCCGGTCTTGTCAGTGAAGACCCCGAAACCAGCGATGAATACGGCGGCACTACCATCACCAACTGCTATGCGGCAGTGCAGCTCACTACCGCATCGACCGACTCTATCGCCGGTCTGATCGGTAAGTCGAAATACATCACCGTAAAGAACAGCTTCTTCGATAGCCAGCTCGCCAACATCAGCCATCCAGAGTGGGCCAAGAGCACTGCCGAGCTCACCTCGGCTGCCGGTATCTCGGGCTTCGATGCAAGCGTGTGGAACTTCACCGAGGGTCTCTATCCCCGCATCAAGGCCACCGACACTACCGACGTGGCTGTGGTATCGGCCTCGCCCATTATCCTGGCTTCAACCGACAATGTGAAACTCGTCAAGAACGACTTCACCTATAGCACTGCAGGCAACGTGAAGTGGCGTGCAATCAAAAACGGTGTCTACAACACCGAGGGCGGTTATGCCTTTACCTTCAACAACGGCGTGGGTAAACTCAACTATCAGCAGTATACCGACACCGTGGAGGTTTCGCGCAACAACTCGTTCAAGCTCTATTTCGTCAACGTGGCTCCGATGCCTTTCAAGGGCGACGGTTCGGCCGAGAACCCGTGGGAAATCGGCACACGTGAGGAACTGAAACAGCTGATTTCTATCTCTAACAACGCCACCCTCACATTTGCCGGCAAATATATCAAGCAGACTGCCGACATCGACATGCAGGGCGACACCATTCAGCCTATCGACAACGACAACAGTGGCAAGCTCCACTTCCAAGGCTCGTATGACGGCCAGAAGCACGTGATTGACAACTTCGTGCTCAGCACAGCACGCTTCTATGCCGAGGGCAACACTTCGGGCAAGCCTGCGGGCGAATTCAACCCGCGTGACAACGGCAGCACTTACTACGGCGGCCTCTTCGGCACCGTGGGCGCCAATGGCGTGGTCAAGAATGTGACTGTGGGTGCCAAGGCCGAGTATCAGCTCTTCTGCTACGGCGGTGCCATTGCCGGCCAGTGCTACGGCCGCATTGTGGGCTGCTCTAACTTCGGTACTGTCTACACCTACTATTCTCGCTCGGGCGGTATTGTAGGTCAGCTCAACAAGGACGGCGTGGTCAGCGGCTGCTACAATGCCGGTGGCGTTTACGTCGACAACAACCAGGCCGGTGGTATTGCCGGCTATGCGGCACAAGCCACCATCGAGAATTGCCAGAATGCTGGTGAGGTGGGTGCCATATACTTCAACTCTTACCAAAAGGATGGCGTGCAGTCAAAAGCCGGCGGTATCGTGGGTGAAGACTCCAAGTGTGTCATCAATAATGTTCTCAACACTGGTAATGTGGTGTCGTTCAAGCAAGTGGCTGGTATCAGCGGTGTCACCACAAGTTCTACTGTCACCAATGCGGTGAACTACGGAACTGTGGTTGTCAAGACCGACAAGGCCACTTCGGGTCACATTGCAGGTGCCAACACCGGTACTACTTTCGAGAATTCTCTCTACGCAAGCCAGATATCCAAGTTGGGGGCCGTGGCCAACGGCAACCATGACGGTGTCGAGGGCAAGACCACAACTGATCTTGCCTCGGGTAGCATCAAGACTCTTCCCGACTCAATCTGGTCACAGGTTGCAGGTAGCTATCCCGTCCTCGCAGCCACCAGCGCTTGGCCTGAGGCTCAACTCGCATCGAAGGCAACTGTGTTCTTCGCCGACGGCAACTACGCAAGCTCTGTGCTGCAACCTGCCACTCTCGGCAACACCAAGACCGTAACATGGTCGGTTAAGTCGGGTAAGGCATTCAAGGTGGCCGACGGCAAACTCGTGCCCACAGTGCCCGAATCGGGAGCTGAGACCGACACACTTGTCGCCACCATAGGCGCCAACAAGCGCTACCTGCCCATCGTCACTCTCAATGCCGCCATCCTTGAGGGTAGCGGTACGGCTGAGGCTCCTTACCTCATCAAGACTGTTGACGATTACAACACTCTTGCCGACTTCATCAAGTCGACCGGTCATGACTACGAGAACTGCTACTTCAAGGTGGTCAACGACCTTGACTTCAAGGATGTGACATTCAAGCCCATCGCCGACGGTCCTAACGGATTCGCCGCCGACTTCAATGGCAACGGCAAGACTTTCAGTAACATCAGCTACGACACAAGCAGCGATAACACAACTACGGCTCACGCCGTGTTTGGTACTGTGCTCGCAGCCGGTTCGGTGCACGACCTCACAATCGACGCTTCTTGCAAGTTTGGCTCTTACACCTATCCTGCGGCATTCGTATCATCGCTCTACGGTAAACTCTACAACCTCACCAACAAGGCCGCAGTCACCGCAGGCAACTACTATGCCGGCGGTATCGCCAGCCTTGCCAACTCAGGGGCTTCAATCAAGAATTGCGCCAACTATGGCGACATCAGCGCTAAGTATGGCTACGCAGGCGGTATCTTTGCCGTGAGTGTTGCCGGTACGGGCATTGAGGTCGACAGCTGCCTCAACGAGGGTCTCATCTCGTCGGCAAGCAACTTGGGCGGTATCGCCGCACAGGCTTCGGCCATAGTCAACGCATGTGTCAACCGCGGTTCTGTGGTATCGTCAGCCAAGTATGCAGGTGGTATTGTGGGTGCAGCCCTCGCTCCGTCGAGCGCTACCTACTGCCACAATGAGGCCGACATCCTCGCTGTTGAGGATGCAGGCGGTATCTTCGGTCAGGTGGCCGCACACAGCGCTCCCTACCGCTGCACTATCGACAGCTGCTATAATACCGGCTCTATCACAGCCGCCACAAGCTCAAAGAAGAAATCATACTACTTTGGCGGCATTGTGGGCTACGCTACCCGCGGCGTCACAGTCAACAAGTGCTACAACACTGGCGAGGTGAAGCCTGAGTCGAGCGACATTGTCCTCTACACAGCAGGTGGTATCGTGGGCTCAAGCAGTGCAAGTACTGCCGGCTACAACTATTTCACCGACTGCTGGAATGCTGCCGACGTGAGCGCCTACAACAATGTGGGCGGTATAGGCGGCGCAATCAGTGGCGACACCACCGCAATCATTGTACGCTGCTACAACTTGGGCAAGATCTCAAGCAATAGTACAACGCTCTCCAACGCCGGCGGCCTTGTGGGTAACGGCGGCTATGAGCTCAGCGACAGCTACAATGCTGGAGAGGTTACGGGTACCGGTTATCAAATTGGCGGTATCGCAGGTTACCTCACCGGTCACCCCTACGACTTCCACAATGTGGCCAACTACGGCTCAGTGAGCGGTACCACTTCCAAGTCAACTAAGATTGGCGGTATCGTTGGTATGGGTCGTGTTGACATGAAGAATTGCTACAACTTTGGCGATGTGACAGGCTACGACGCAGTGGCCGGTATCGTGGGCTTCCCGGGCAATGCTCTTGCCGATACCTACTACACCCGCATCACCCGCTCTTACAACGCTGGTAAGGTGACTGCCACCAATGGTGCCGCAGCCAACATAACCACCTACAACAAGAGCTGCAACTTCTACTCTTGCGATTCGGTTTACTACGACAGCAGCATCAACGAAGCCGGTAGCTACGACACCGAGAATAGTGTCAAGGGCATCACCAAGCGCGAGTTTGTCGACCTCAAGATAAGCGACGCATTCCAAAATGCAGAGGCCACATATCCTTCGCTCAAGGTGTTTGCCGACAATGACTACAACAGCTTCGCAGTGGCAATGCTCCTGCTTGCTGACGGTGAGAAGACCGACAGCGTGACACACAACTTCAAGGTGGGTACTCCTGCCGGAGCTGTCTGGACTGCCTCGTCAAATCTCGTGATTGACGGCAACGATGTGAAACTTGCCAACAAGACCAACGGCGAGGCTGCGACAATCACTCTCACTGTGGGTAACTTGAGCCGCACCTACGAGCTCACTCTCTACTATCCTTCTGGCATCTCGAGCAACATCGCCGACAAGGCTGTTGCCAGCCGCGTATACTACAACCTTGCTGGTGTGCGCGTCGAGGGTCCGTCGGAATACAACCCGGTAGTGATTGAGCGCACCGTCTACACCGACGGCACTTCGGCATCGGCCAAGGTGATTTACCAACCGAAACGATAAGCATACCATAGGCTCGCTTGTGAGCCTGAACATTTAGGCGATAGCCGCGGGAAATCTCATGGATTTCTCGCGGCTATCATCTTTGTGTGGTATGGTTGTGGTTTTGAAAACTAGATAGATTAAAGCGTCACGAAGAATAGTATGTCAATATCATTCTAAATAAGCAAAAATGTGGTCCAAAAGAGAAATCGGGGGGGGTAAATATAGGGTTGGGATTTGCGAGTGGTCTATAAAAGGTTTAATTTTATCAACAGAAAATAGTATCAGGATTAAAATAAGCCATAAGCATTCAATCGAAACCAATGCTGATTATCCATGTGCTTTAATGCGTAAAGATGTCAAAAAGCCAGATGTCAAAAACACATAATCCTTGATGTCGTATAATATAAAAAAACAGCCGAACAGGCGAGGTCACACGCGTGGCCATACCCCGTGGCCGCAAGTGTGATCCACCGGAATTCGGCCAAAGGAAAAGCAGGCAGGCCGTAAGGCTCTGTTCGAAGAAGATAGTGGAACAACTTAAACGGACCGAAAAGGCTTCCGTTCAGAGAATATAGTAAATTTAAAACTTAATTAATGTACAACCAATTATGAAAAAGACACTTTCAATGTTAGCATTGGCAGCAATGATGCTGTCGGTTTCTTCATGTTCCAAGGACAACGTGGAGGAGCCCGAAAACGGTAAGGTCACCACAGTGCAGCTCGCAGTGGAGCTGCCCGAGGGTATCAGTGCCCGCGCCCCCAAGGCCAACGGCCCCAAGCGCGCTTATGCCGACGGCACTACAGCCACCACACTGCAGTATGCAGTCTATGAGCAAGGCAAGACTGCTCCTCTCGCAATCATCGACGGCAGCAAAACTTTAGGTGAGAAGACAATCAATCTGAATACCACAGTTCAGCTTCAGCTCGTGACCGGCAAGACCTACGACATCGTGTTCTGGGCAGCCAATGAGGGAGCTCCCTACTCGTTCGATCCGGCCACTCAGAAAGTCACCGTCGACTACAATGGCATGAAGGCCAACGATGAGAGCCTCGACGCTTTCTTCCGCTGCTACACCTACACAGCCGGCACTGAAGTCGAGAACCCCATCAAGCTCTATCGCCCGTTTGCCCAGCTCAATGTGGGCACAGCCGACAAGGCCGCAGCCAAGGCTGGCGGTTTTGCAGTCGACGCTGCCCAGACCCAGGTGAAGGTAACAGGCATCTACAACACACTCAACCTCGCTACCGGCGCAGTTGAGGGCGCAGATGAGCGCACCTATGCCTTCAATGCCATCCCCAGTGGCGAGAAATTCCCCAAGGAAGGTTACGAATACCTCTCGATGGACTATCTGCTCGTGGCAAAGGACAAGGCCAACGTCGATGTTGAATGGAGTATCGACGACAAGGGTGGCAACAAGATCGACCGCTCATTTGCCAACGTGCCCGTGCAGCGCAACTACCGCACCAACATCTTCGGCAACCTGCTCACCAGCACCACCGACTTCAACGTAGAGATCGTGCCCGCTTTCGAAACTCCCGACTATGAGTACACAGTGAGCAGTGAGGCTGAACTCAACACCGCAATCGCAAATGCCCCTGCCGGCAGCAACATCCTTCTCGCCAATGACCTGACTGTTTCTTCTACTTTGGATCTTTCAAACAAAGAAGTGACAATTGACTTGAATGGTAAAAAGCTGACTATAGATAAGACTGCAACATCATCAGGGAATCGCTTAATCAATGTAGAGGGAAAATCCGAAATTAAGAACGGTACTATTTATAACCAACAAACTGGGAATATTGCAGCAATTACTGTTCAAAATGGCGGAGAGTTAACTGTGGATAACGTTAATCTGACAAGTGATAGTTATTCCGGATTTTATGTGCAAGCCCAAAATGGTACTACCGCAAAGTTGACTTTGAAGAACAGCACAGTCAAGGCTCTCTATTATGGTGTTGGCACAAATGCTGATACAAAGTTCAGCCCTAACAAGCCTACTATTGAGATTGAGAACAGTAATCTTACTGCAGAGACGGCTGTAATGCTCAATGTCGAGGGTACTCTCACCATTAATAAATCTGATCTCACCGGATATTGGCAAGCTCTGATTGTGCGCGGCGGAACTGCCACGGTTAAAGATAGCAAGCTCACATTAAGCTTTTACGAGGATCAAAGTGCCGATTCAAATAAGAACTACAAGATGGGCGGCGACTGGGACGGAGGCAATCAAATGCCAATCTCAGCCATCGTGCTCGGCACAAATGGAACTGGTGCATATCAGTATCCTACCATATTCACTATGACTGGCTCTACTGTTGTGGGCGCAGATCCTTTCCGTGCAGTGATCATGCATGAGGCTGGCAAAAACACAGTTGCTTATAACGTCGACAATAGCAACACCATCACAGGTAAAGTGCTTAAGTGGAATGGCACTGTATATGCAGAACAATAACACATAGCGGCAATTCGGCAATTGCCGGAAAAGCCGTGGCATCCTAAACCGGGGAGGTGGACCACCAAAGGCCCGCCTCCCTTATTTTAAATGGCTTTGGAATGTGTCTATTCCGGATATTTCAGGAGAAACTAATGAGCAGCGCCCCCCTGGCATATGTTCTCTAAGCACATGGCAATGATATCATACAACAGCCTCACCACCGCCATCATTGCAACGTCAATAGATAGCGCACCCGCAACCAGCTGTGCTC
>CAVIEK010000011.1:0-27989 GCA_963641805.1 Bacteroides fragilis | reverse complement strand
CCCTATCCAGAAAGTCTTGACTGCGATACCACATTCAGTTAAAGTTTGAGCCACCTCGGCGAGAGCGGTAGCGGTGCAGCCGTTCTTGTGTGGGCTGCCGTTCACAAGCATCACTTTCATTGCCATTTCTCCTATAGTCGTTAGTGATGCAAATTTACTCAAATAAAGCCATTATGTCAAGTCCAACGGTCACACCGGTAGTCCAAGGTGCCCAAAATGCGTTAAAATGCTTTCCTCTGCCTAAAAAACCGCAAGTAACTGAATTTGTTTTCCCTAAAAAATCACTAAGTTTGTAAATTAATTCATCAACCATTAGTTAAGCAGTGAATAGCAACGAGAACAAGGACAAAAGCGCCCCTGCAGGCGCTGCCGAGGCCAAGTCGTCGGCTTCCTCAGCAGTCAACCGCACGGTGAAGGTGGCATTGTGGTCGGTCGCCGCCATTGTGGTGTTGATACTGTTGCTGCCGGTGTCGCTTTACATTCCATGGGTGCAAAACCAGGTGAAAGACGTGGCATGCCGCTATGCCAGCAAGACCACGGGTATGCACATCGGTGTCGACCGTATCCTAATCAAGTTTCCGCTTAAAATCAGTGTCGACGGTGTGCTTATTGCCGATTCAACCTGTCGCGACACCATGGTGCTTGCACAAAACCTTACGGCCGATGTGGCTTTCCGCCCGCTGCTCGACAGTCGTGTCGATATGCCCGACGCAAAACTTACTGGCGCATACTACCGCATGCTCAGCGAGGACTCATCGATGCTGCTCAAGGCCAGAGTGAGGCTTTGCTCGGTTAAAGGCACGCTTGTCGACCTCAACACCAATGTGGTGAATCTCACCGATGCAGCCCTTGACGGTGGCAATGTGAGTCTTGTGTATCGCCCCTACAAGGTGGTGCAGAAGCCTGACACATCCAAAAGCCAGCCATGGACTGTGAAGGCCTTGCACATCACTCTTTCCAATGTGGACTACGCCATGAGCATGCAGCCCACCATCGACACTCTGACTACCCACATAGGGCAAGCCCGGCTCGATAACGGAGTGGTAGATATGGCACGGCACACCGTTGATGCCGATTATCTCGGAGTCGACGGCCTCAACTGTGTCTACCGCTATCCGTCGGCCCGGTTTACCGCCCAGTTCAATGCCGATCACCCGCTTCGCCCCGACACTTTACCCAAGCTGCCGTCCGACACCGTGACATGGCAGATACGCGGCAAGGACGTGAGTCTCACCAACTCAAGCGCGACCTATGCGCTCAAGGGCGCAACTCCGGGCAAGGGGCTTGATATGAATTACATAAGCGTCAGTGGCGTGAACTTCAAAATTGCCGACTTCTATAACCGAGGCGTCAACGTGGTAGTGCCCATCAAGAGCTTTAAGGCTGCTGAGCGTTGCGGCGTGGCCATAACCAATGCGAGCGGCACATTTGCCATGGATGCCTCGACAATCGACGTGAAGCGATTTCAGCTACATACTGTGTTGAGCGATATCTTCCTCGACACCCACCTCGACTTGAGTTTGCTCGATACCAAGCCGTCGGGACTTATCAGGCTCGACACCCGCTCGTCGATAGCCCTGCAAGACGTCTCGCGTCTGTTCCCCGCTTTCGCCCCTATGCTCGCAGGCATACCGCAATATCGCCCTGTCACTGTCAATGCCAAGGTAAAGGGCAATCCCAGTCATGTGGCTATTGATGAGTTTGTCGCCCAGCTGCCAGGTTATGCTACCGCACAAATCACCGGCACTGTCGACAATGTACTCGACACCAAGCGCCTTGCCGGACGCATCGCGGCCAAAGCACGCTTCGACAACATCAACTTCATAAAGCCTACCGTGCTCGATGCGGCCACTCAGCGTCAGGTGAATTTCCCGCCGATGGATGTTACTGCCAATGCCACATTCGATGCGACACAAGTGTCGGGCGATGCAACCATGCGCCTTGCCACAGGCGACTTTGTGGGCAGGGGACACTTCTCTGGATGCACAAAAGGCTATGGTATCGATGCCACACTCACCACATTCCCCGTGCAGTCGATTCTTCCGCTCATGGGCGTGGGCGACGTCACCGGCCACATCAAAGCATCAGGACACGGATTTGATTTCCTCAGCCCAGCCACTGCTGTCAATGCGACAGTCGAAATAGGTAGCATAGTCTACAACAAGTCGGCCTATCGCGATATGCAGGCTCAGTTCGAAATGAACGGCGGTCACGTTGTGGGCTCGGTCAGCTCATCCAATCCCAATTGTGACATCTATCTCAACTGCGATGCCACACTCAATGGCGACACCTATGACTTCGACATCAACGGCAACATCAACGACCTCAACCTGCAGGCTCTCGACTTATATGACGGCACATGCCGCGGCAACGGCATGGTGCGTGCCAATGGCCATGTGAACCTTCGCCGCAACCTCTATGACGTGTCGCTCGACATGAGCGACTTCAACTGGAATCTCGATAGCGACGTACTTTTCACCAAGGCTGCCTCGGCCCGTTTCCTCACCACCGACTCTACTGTCACCGCCGTCTTCAGTGATGAGGGCACTCGGCTCGACTTCAACGCCGAATGCAATTTCAATGCTCTCCTCAAAAGCTTTGACCGGTGCTACAAAATAGCCATGGGACAGTATGCCAAGCACTCGCTAAACATCGACACACTGCAAGAGGCAATGCCAAAATTTGCCATGAAAGTGCAGATGGGGTCAGACGGCATACTGCAACGCTATCTCGACAAGTATGAGGTCGACTTCCGTCAGGTCGACATGGACGTGCGCAACGACTCCAACATCTATCTCGATGGCTTCGTCCACTCGCTAAGCATAGGCTCCACGGCAATCGACACCATAACTTTGCACGCCAGCGAGATCAAAAACAAGTATCTGGCTTTCAATGCGCACATGGGCAATCGTCCTGGAACAATGGACGAATTTGCATCGGTGACCATGCGTGGTGGCATACGCGGACCGGTGCTTGACGTGCTGGTCGAGCAGGAAAACATAAAGCGCGAGACCGGATACCGCGTGGGTGTGAACGCCACACTTACCGACTCGGCCGTCAACATGCGTTTCTTCCCCAAGAATCCCATCATAGGTTACCGCAAGTGGGCCGTCAACGACAGCAACTACGTCAATCTGAACTATGCCGACAAGATGCTCAAGGCCGACCTTCAGCTTGAGAGCGACTCGAGCATAGTGGCTTTGCGCACCTATCCTGTGGAAGATGCCGGCAAGGAAAACATAAACCTAAAAGTGGCCAACGTGCGCATTCAGGAATGGATGAAGTTCCTGCCCACACTGCCGCCAATGCAAGGTGTGCTAAATGCCGACATGGATGTGGCGTTTGATGGAAAGAATCTTGAGGGTAACGGCAAAGTGTCGCTCAACGACTTTGTCTATGCCGACCAGAAACAAGGCAACTATGAAATGACCGCCAAGCTCACCATCGACCCCGCTACGGCAAGTACAGCCATAAATGCCGATATGCTCGTCGACGGTTCTCATGTGGCATTGGCCTACGGCTCGCTCAACGACTCTACGTCGCGCGACCCCTTCAATGTGAAAATGAAACTCGAGCGCTTTCCGCTAGGCAAAGTGTCGGCATTCATCCCTGGCGGGTATCTTGACTTTGCCGGGTATCTCGACGGCGACCTCGATGTCACCGGCTCTATGGACAAGCCCACCATCAATGGCTCATTGCACGGTGACTCGGCTGTGATCAAAATCCCGCGCTATGGCAGCTCGTTGAGGCTTTGCGACGCATCGTTGCCAATCGACTCCAATGTGGTGCACTTTGCCAACTATTCCCTGCTTGGCATCAACGGCAAACCAGTAACCATCAATGGCTATGTCGATATCCAAGACATGTCGAACCCCATTATCGACCTTAAACTTGCCGGAAACAACGTTCAGTTTGTGGGCAGTGACCAAAAGGGCTCGAGCGAGGTGTTCGGCAAGGGATATGCCAACCTCACGTGTGCGGTGCGGAGCCGCAACAACTTTATGGGCATCAACGCCTCGGCAACATTGCTATCGGGCTCCAACATCACCTATGTGCTTCAAGAAGACGTGTCGACCCTCACATCGCAAGTCGATGAGAACATGGTGCGCTTCGTCGACAGCTCCGATTCGCTCAGCTGGATGAACATGAAGACTCAGGCCGAGGCTTCGGCTACCAACATACTTGCCGACATCAACGTGGAACAAGGTGCCAAAATCAATGCCTACCTCTCACCCGACGGTAAGGACCGATTGCAAATCGACGGCAGCGGAAAGCTAAAATACACGCTCGACTTCGCAGGGAAAAGCAACCTTGTGGGTTCTTACACCATCGAGCAAGGCAATGTGCGCTACTCGCCGCCTCTTATATCGCAGAAGAAGTTCTCCATTGTGGAGGGTAGCCGACTGGTGTGGACGGGCGAGATGCTGAATCCGCAACTCGACGTCACTGCCACTGAGCAGGTAAGGACCAGCGTCTCGTCGGGCGAGTCGGGATCAGGCTCCCGCCTTGTGGATTTCCTGATTACCGCCACTGTGGGCAACTCGCTGAGCAACATGAAGCTACAATTCGACATGAGCGCCACCAACGACATGACGGTGCAGAACGAGTTGCAGTCCATGACTTCTACACAGCGCTCGCAGGCAGCAATCAATCTGTTGCTCTATAACTCATATTCGGGGACCAACTCAACAGGAAATCTTAACCTGTCGACCTCCAGCGCCCTCTATTCGTTCCTCCAGTCGCAACTCAACAATTGGGCCGCAAGCAACCTCAAGGGCATCGACCTGTCGTTTGGCATCAACCAGTATGACCAGAGCAGTAACGGCAAGTCGTCGACCGAGACCAGCTACTCCTACCGCCTGTCGAAAACCCTGTTCAACGACCGGTTCAAGGTGGTAGTGGGCGGTGAATACAGCACCGAGGCCTCTAGCGAGCAGAACTTCTCGCAGAATCTTATCAACGACATCTCGTTTGAGTACAACCTCAACCAGTCGGGCTCCCGCTACTTGAGACTGTTCCGTCACACCGGCTACGAGAGCATACTCGAAGGTGAAATCACCGAGATGGGTGTGGGCTTTGTGATGAAGCGTAAACTTGACGGCATACATCACTTGTTCCGCCCGCACAAGACCACATCGGCGGCCGACTCGGCAAAAGCCGTGCATGAGGCCGCACGGAATGAAGCTGCCAAAACCTCAACCCAACACCCCAAAAAGCAATGAATCAACCAATGATGCGTCGTCATATCTTCGTCTTGTGGGCGCTAGCCGCTACGGTGGCGCTCGCCTTCAGCTCGTGCAGCACCACAAGTCGCCTCGCCGACGGCGAGGTGCTCTATACCGGTGTGAAGAAAATCAAGTATAACCAACCCGACACAGCGAAAATTGCCCCGGCTGTGCAAGACTTGATTTTCCAAGCCATCAATGTCAAGCCCAACAATCCTCTCTATTCACCCTATTACCGCACTCCATTCCCCATAGGATTGTGGGTCTACAACCATTGGAACAAGTATGAAAGTGGCTTCATGGGTTGGCTCTACCGCAAACTCGTGGCTCAGCCGGTGCTCATCAGCCGCGTCCGCCCTGAGGCTCGCGTGAAGATGATCAACACCCTGCTGACCAACAACGGCTACTTCAGCTCCAACGCATCCTACACATTGAACTACAGTAAAAGCAACAACCGCAAGGCAAGCATTACCTACAACGTCAATGTGGGTCCCGCCTATCGTCTCGGCAAGATCACATATATGGGCGACAGCACTCCAATCACACAGCTAATCGACTCTGTGGCACGCGTCGACCCCTATTTGCAGACTGGAAAGCGGTATTGTGTCGACTCGCTCAACAGCACGCGCATCAACATCGTCAATAAGTTGCGCGATGCCGGTTACTACTTCTATCGCCCCGAGTATATCCAATATGAGGCCGACAGCACCTCACAGAAAGGAGTGGTAAACATACGCATGGTGAAGTCGGTCAACATCCCCAATATGGCTATGGTACGCTATTACACTCGTCGCGTTATCGCCACTGTCGAAGGATACTATGGCGGCGGAAAGCCCGACACGCTGCAGTTGAGCAACTGCACGCTTGTGAGGATGGACCCGGTGCGAATCAAGAATGATGTGATTCCATCGTGCCTGAGCAAGCACATGGTGGGAAGGCCGTTCAAGGTGGGCAGTATGGATCGCATACAACTTCGCCTTTCACGGTTAGGAATCTTCAGTAGCGTCAATATGAACGTAATGCCTGTCGACTCTCTCACACCCGAGGGCAACGGACTGCTCGACCTTGCCATAAAGTGCACACTCGACAAGCCTCTCGAGATTAAACTCGAGGTGCAGGGCACATCCAAGTCGAACAGCTTCATTGGTCCTGGCTTGCAGACTTCTCTCTCTCACAACAATCTGCTTGGAGGGGGCGAACAACTCACTTGGAATCTTGATGCCTCTTACGAATGGCAGACCGGCAAAGGCAGCAGTTACAAGAACAGCGACTTTAATTCCTATGAGTTCGGTACCGACCTCACACTCGCGTTTCCGCGACTGCTGGCTCCTCGATTCATCGACCGCTCACGGCGTTACCTCAACTGGACGCGCATGTCGGTCAATGCCGACTTGATGAACCGTCCCAGCTACTTCAAAATGGCTCAAATAGGAGCTAAATTCAACTGGGAGTGGCATGCCAATAAGCACTCACTCAACCAGTTCACTCCATTCAAACTCACATATTCCAAGGTGATAAGCAAAACAGCCGCTTTCGACTCGGCCATGAGTGCCAACCCTGCAATCGCCCAAAGTTTCAAGAATACCTTTATTCCCGAGATGGAGTATTCTTACACCTACGACAACACTTTCGGTCTCAACAGCATAACCTGGACTTCGACTGTCTCCGAGGCCGGAAATGTGTTTGCTGGAATATGGTCGGCTTGCGGATCAAAAGGCACAAAGCGCCTCTTCGGCACGGCATTCTCCCAGTTTGTCAAGTTACAGTCGCAACTCGTGTGGTCGCGCTCCATGGGAGGCGATAAGAAAATAGTGGGACGCGTGTTTGTGGGTGGCGCGTACGCCTATGGCAACTCGAGTCATGTGCCCTACAGCGAGCAGTTCTACATAGGCGGCGCCAACTCGGTGCGCGCGTTCACAGTGCGCACCATAGGTCCAGGCAGTTACCATTCCAAAGCGCAGACGGCCAAATCCTATTACGACCAGACCGGCTCCTTCAAGTTTGAGACCAACTGGGAATACCGTTTCCCTCTCTTTGGCTATTTCAAAGGCGCATTCTTTGTCGATGCCGGCAATATTTGGCTTTGGAATGCCGATGACCGGCGTCCGGGCGGCGAGTTGAAGCTGAAGAACTTTCTCAAGGAACTCGCCCTGGGCACTGGCCTCGGTGTGAGGTTCGACATGAGCATGCTTGTTGTGCGTGCCGATTTGGGTATTGGTATCCACGCTCCTTACGACACAGGCAAGAGCGGATATTACAACATGACAAGCTTCAAAAATTCGCTAGCCTTGCACATAGCCATCGGCTACCCGTTCTGACACGCGTGTTATCCACGTGCGCGCAAGGCAACACAAAGCGAGCCCCGGCTGTCTACTCAGCCGGGGCTCGCCTTTGCAAGGTAGGTGTGACAGTGGGAATTGACTGCTTATTTCATGAGCTTGTCAACTTTGGCCTCGAGTTCCTCGCCTTGAAGCCCACGTGATACAATCGTTCCCTTTGGGTCGATTATCATGATGTGTGGAATGGCCGACACTCCGTAGAGGTCGGTAGGCTGGTCTAGTTTCTTGTTGCCCACAATCACTTTCCACGGGAGTTGGAGCTCTGATATTGCACTTTGTGTGTCTTTGGGATCGTCCCACACAGCCACACCCAGCACGTCGAGCTTGCTGCCGTATTTCTTGTAGATGTTCATCAGTGAGCCTTGAATCTCGGCTCGGCACGGCCCGCACCAGCCGGCCCAGAAGTCTACTATGGTATATTTCCCTTTGCCCACAAAGTCGCTCAGTCGTGTCTTGCTGCCGTCGGCGCACACCACCTCAAAGTCGGTGAAATGCTTGCCCACTGCAGTGAGTTCCTTTTGGTTCGCGTCACTCAGCGCCTTCTGCACCCGTTTGAGTTTGGCATAGCTCTCAGGTGTGGTCTTCAGTACCGAGTCGAGTTGTGCCTTGTTATAGTTCTTGTAGAAAAGGTAGTTGTTGAATGCCCAGGGGCCAATGCCGTTGTCCTTGTTGCTCTCATAGGCCTTCTGCAGGCAATCCACTATCTTTTGTGCTATTTTGTCGCCTGCCTCGTTGGCTTGGGCTTCGGTAATCTCCTTTTTCTTGAACTGTTCCGACACTTTATTGAATTCGGCATCATAGCCGTTGAGCTCGGCATTAAGTTTGTTGAGCTCATCGTTAAGTGCCGAGCCTGTGGCTTTGTGGTCTTTCCACATGACCGATATCTCGCCGCTTTCCACTATGAAGCCCAAGCGGCTTCCGTCCACTATCAGTCTCGAGTAGTAGCTGTTTTCTGTCTCGCCGATAAATGATGCGCACTTGTTGGCGATTTTCACGCTGTCGATGGTGTCGCCGCTGTCATAGCTGGTGAGATAGGCGGTCTGACCGTTGAATGTGTCGTCGGGGAACGTGACGGCTATTTTGTATTTTTGGCCGCCGTTGCACGATGCAAGCAGCATCGCCGCTGCTGCTGCGGGAAATAAAATCCGTTTCATAATCATCTTTTTCAATTTGGTTGTCGTATGTGTAAAAAAAGGACTGCCCATATGTTGCGGCGTGACTTAGTGCCGCATCTGTCACTGTGGGCAGTCCCTTAAGACTTATTTCTCGATTGAGTGGTAGAGTAGCGACTGGATGTGGGAGCGGGCGCTCACACGGCCGAATGCCGGGTTGTTGCGGGTGGGACTCACACGGTTGCACAGGAAGATGTATATCATGTCGTTCTTCGGGTCAACCCAGAAACATGTGCCGGTGAATCCGGTGTGGCCATAAGTCTCTGCAGTGGCCTCATCGCAAGTCGACGACCAGCTGGGATTGCTCATGTTGGGCTTGTCGAATCCAAGCCCACGGTGGCTGTTGGGGCTTTTTTCTGTTGTGAAGGTCTTGACTGTTGATTCCTTGTAGATTCGTTGGCCTCCGTATGTGCCTCCGTTTAGCCACAGTTGCAACAACTTGGCGAGGTCGTTGGCGTTGCTGAACAAGCCGGCGTTGCCTTGCACACCGCCTGAGAAGGCCGCGAGCTCGTCGTGCACATATCCGTGTATGTGCTGACGGCGCAGATATGTGTCCATCTCGGTATAGGCGATTTGCGACGATGGGAACTTCTCGAGTGGGCGATAGGTGGTGTGGTACGCGCCAAGTGGGGCAAAGATGTAGTTGTTGGTGAAGTTGTTGAGCGACATGTGGGTTATGTTTTGCACTGCATTGGCAAGCAGGCAGAAGTTCAGGCAGCTGTAGAGGTAGCGCTTGCTTCCCAATGGCTGGTGGTAGATGCGGTTCATGATTGAGTCGTAAGTCACCTTTCCACCGTAGATGCCCTCGGCAATGGGAACGTTGAACTCGCTCGTCTTTGTCGGCGAGAGTATGTCGGTGCGCAGGCGCGCGTGCTTGTTGCCGTAGGCTCCGTCCATCACCTTTATTGTGTTCTGCTCGGTTTGGGTCGATGTGATCAGTTGGCCTGTGTAGGTCTTCGGGTCAAACATCATGTTCCACATGTTGAGTGATGGTGGCATGCCGGTCTCATGATACAGCAGGTCGCGGAATGTGATGTCTTCCTTGTTCGTTCCCTGCAGCCCCGGGATGAATGTGCTCGCCTTGTCGTCGAGGTTGAATTTGCCGTCGTCATACACCTTCATCACAGCGCTCTCCGTGCCGGTGGCTTTCGATACCGATGCGAGGCCGAACAGGGTGTTGGTCGTTACCGGGATGCCTGATCCGTAGTCGATTTCGCCATAGGCTCTGTTACACACCACTTTGCCATGGCGGGCAACCAGCACTTGGCAACCGGGGAATGCGTGTTGGGCAATGCCGTATTTGCATATCGAGTCGATTTTATGCAGCATGTCTGACTTGAATCCCACTTCCTCGGGCAATGTGTAGCCCAGGCGGGTGGCGCTGTAGCGGATGCCGGTGCCGGCGTCAAACTTGCGCCCCGAGGCCTTGTCTTTTATAGGCACTGGTAGTATTCCGTCGGCGGCATTGCCTCCGAAAATGGTCTGTGCGGCATAGTCTTCGGCGGTGCTCGTGCGCTCATATGCCACAACCACGGCATCAACGTCATCGCTCACCATCAGTGAGCTGTAGTTGTCGAGCTTTTGCGGGTCGCTGAATATAGCCACGGTCACGTCGCTGTATTTCTTTGCTATGTTCTGGGCAAATGTGCGGTAGGCTTGACCATCGGCCTTGATGGCTATGATTATGCTGTTGAAGCGGCCTGCCGCAAGGGCGCGTTCAATGCTGTCGCGTGAGCTAAAGTCGGCACGGTAGTCGAATGCTGTGGTCGCGGCGTAGTTGGCGCAACGGCGCTGGAACATCGACTTGGTGTCGTTGTCAACGCCCATAGTCAGCACTGCTATGCGCTTGCTTTGCAGGTTGCGCAGTGGCAGCAGATTCTGATTGTTCTTGACCACGGTGATTGCTCCGGCTGTGAGGCGGCGTGCCATGAGTGTGGCGCTCGGCGCGTTCACGTCTTCTACCACATTGTTCATGTCCACCTGTTGGGGCGTGTTGAGGCCTAGTGCGTACTTGAAACGCAGTATTTTCTTGCAGCGCTCGTCGATAACGCTTTGTTTCAGCGTGCCGTCGGCCACTGCTTTCTTGATAGCCTCAATCTCCGAACCCACATTCACCGGCATCAGTAGCACGTCGTTGCCGGCGAGCAAGGCTGCCACGCACACCGAGCCGTCAACCTTCGCACCGCCCATGTTGAGCGCGTCGGTAAAGATGAGTCCCTCAAAGCCCATCCGCTTTTTCAGCAGTCCGTTCACCACTTTGTCGCTCATGGTTCCGGGAATCTTGCGCTTGTCGATGGCGGGCACGTAGATGTGGCCGGTGAGCATGCCCGACAGTCCTGCGTTGACATATTGGCGGAACGGCATCAAGTCGTCCATGTTAAGCTCTTTCATGCTCTTGTCGATTGTGGGCAGCGACTTGTGGGAGTCGACGGTGGTGCTGCCGTGTCCAGGAAAATGCTTGCCTACCGAGAGCACGCCTCCGTCCTCGAGTCCTTTTGAGAAGGCGATGCCGTGTCGTGCCACCACATCGGGACTGTATCCGTAGCCGCGGGTTCCTATCACGGTGTTGGGGCGGTCAATCACATCGAGCACGGGAGCGAAGTCCACGTTCACGCCTATGCGCTTGCACTGGCGTGCTATCTCGAGGCCGTAGTCGTAAAACAGCTTGTCGTCGTTGATTGCGCCCAGATACAGGTTGCGCGGATACTTGGGGGCATTCTCGAGTCGCATCGAGAGTCCCCACTCAGCGTCGAGAGTGATCATCAGCGGCACTTTGGTAATCGACTGCGCATAGTTGGTGCAGCTCACTTGCTTCTTTATCTCGCTCTCTTGATAGATGAGACCGCCCACCTTATAGGTGCCCACAAGTTTGTTCACGGCTTCACGGGTCTCGTCGTTGTCTTGAGGAAACACTGCCGCAACCATAAGTTGGGCGATTTTCTCATCGGGTGTCATTTTTGAAAAAGTGGAGTTTACCCACTCGTTCATGGCCTTTTCATCAGCTTGGTTTAGAATGGCAGGCCTTTTTGCTTCGATGGCACCCCCAGTCAATATCAGGGCTGCCATCAGCAAAATCACGATTTTCTTGATTTGTGTCATTATGTTTTAAAAAGTTGTTTCCTTATTTTTTGGCCATGCGCACCTCGTCGCTGGCGTTGATCACTTTGCCTTTTGCCGTGAGGCTCTTCACATAGTCGAGCATGTGCCTGCCGTAAGGCTTGTTGTCGGTCCACACCCGTTTCGCGCCCTTCAGCGGTGTCATGTAGTCTCCGCCGTTGGCCAGATAGTCGATGGTGGCGAGGCGGTAGGTGGCCGTGGGGCTCACTTTCTTGCCGTTGACTTTGGCCGATGTGATCTCGCCCTTGGCGTTGAATGTAACCTTCAGCTCTTTGCTTATGGCATCGCCGCCTCGATCAGCCATCACCTTGAATGCGTCGAGCAGGTCGGCTCCGCTGATCTCAAGCACCATAAAGCGGTTGTTGAACGGGAATATCGAGTTTATGAGGCCTTCGCTCACGGCACCCTTGGGCATGTCCTGGCGTATGCCGCCTTTGTTCATTATGGCGAAGTCCACTTTTTGTCCCGACAGGTCTTTCACGATTTCCACCGTGGCGTCGCTGAGCCAGTTTTGGAATGCCGCGCTTTGGTTGGCCATCTGGCGGGCCGATGTGGCTACGGGGGTGTTCATGAGCGAGTCCACGCCGTGGCGGTAGCCGGCAAGCCATTTTTCCATGGCGGGGTAGTGCGCCTGTGCGTCGAGGCTCTTGTCTATGGCTACCTGGGAGTATTCCACCTCACCGGTTGCAAGGTCGATGTCGTAGCGACCCACATATTTGCCCGACTTGCTGTTCTGGCCGATGGTGATGATGCGGCCATCGGCATTGCGCACCTTGTTGCGGGGGTCGCCGGGCTTGATCATGGTGTGGGAGTGTGCGCTCACCACCATGTCGATGTAGTGGCTGCGTGTCACAAGTATCGAGTCGTTGGGCTCGCTCGGCTCAAGTGAGTCGTAGCCTATGTGCGACACCATCACCACAAAGTCCACTTTCTGCACGTCTTTCAAATATTTTGCTGTGGCGTCGGCTACTTCATAGGCGTTTAGGTAGCGTAGGCCGTTATAGTTTCCGTCGGCTATCATCCCTTTGGGGTTTAGGTTGATTGCGATGAATGCCATGCGCTTGTCGCCGAAAGCCTTGATCATATAGGGCTTCAGCGTTCCGGCCAGGCACGATGCGCTTACGTCATAGTTGGTCGACAGACGTGGTGTCTTCATCGTATTATAATATTTGGCAAGACTCTCGATGCCGTTGTCAAACTCATGGTTGCCCATCATGGTCATGTCGTAGCCCAGGCTGTCGATGCAGGCATATTCCACTGCGCCTTTGTAGAGGGCAAAGTAGAGTGTGCCTTGCACATCGTCACCGGCATCTACTATCACCACGTTCTTGTTGTCGCGGCGCACTTGGTCAAACAGGGCGCGTCTGCGCAGAATGCCGCCCATGCCGTCGCTTGCCGGGTCAATCTGGCTGTGGGTGTCGTTGGTGGCAAGCACCACCACTTTTTGGGCTTCGGCCATCGGGGTGAGGAATGTCGTTGCCGCCAAGGCAATGATAAGTCTGCTTAATCTGTTCATGTCAATAAAAATCAGATGTTTTATGTGTGTTATATATACTGCTACGAAATTACTTAAAATTTGCGAATGAGCCAAACTGTGCGGCTCGATGTTTCCTGGCTTTTAGCCCGTCCCCTCAATGGTAACATGGCGATGGAGCGCCGTTCTGGCCATGACGCAAAAAAAACGGCTCCGCGCTTACACCAGCGCAGAGCCGCTACGATAAAACGAGTATATGAAATAGATTATTATTTCTTGATAAGTCCCTTGCCTGTCATGTCGGCTGGTTGCTCCAGTCCCATGATTTGCAGGATGCTGGGTGCCACGTCGGCCAAACGTCCGTCTTCCACAGTTGCGTTCTTGTCGGCTGTGACATAGACGAATGGAACCGGGTTGAGCGAGTGGGCCGTATTGGGCGACCCGTCGGCATTGACTGCATAGTCGGCATTGCCGTGGTCGGCAATAATGATCACCTCATAGTCGGCTGCCTTGGCTGCCTCTACGGTGTCGCGCACACAGTTGTCGATGGTCTCCACTGCCTTCTCGATGGCGGTGTAGATACCTGTATGTCCAACCATGTCTCCATTGGCATAGTTCACTACGATGAAGTCATATTTATTCTCGCCGATGGCTGCCACAAGCTTGTCTTTCACCTCGTAGGCGCTCATTTCGGGCTTGAGATCGTAGGTGGCCACCTTGGGTGATGGCACGAGAATGCGGTCTTCACCCTCAAATGGCTGCTCGCGGCCGCCGTTGAAGAAGAATGTGACATGGGCATACTTCTCGGTCTCGGCTATGTGAAGCTGCTTGAGTCCCTTGCCCGACACATACTCGGCCAGAGTGTCTTGCACGTTCTCCTTTTTGAAAATCACGTGCACGCCGGTAAACGATGAGTCGTAGGGCGTCATGCAGTAATATTGCAGGTCTTTGATGGTGTGCATTCCCTCTTCGGGCATGTCCTGCTGGGTGAGCACCACGGTAAGTTCCTTGGCACGGTCGTTGCGGTAGTTGAAGAATATCACCACATCGCCTTCCTTGATGCGGCCGTCGACGGTGCTGTTCACGATGGGCTTGATAAACTCGTCGGTAACGCCTTCGTCATACGACTCTTGCACCGCCTTCACCATGTCGTCGCTCTTGCGTCCCTCTCCGTTCACCAGCTGGTCGTAGGCGAGCTTCACGCGGTTCCACCGCTTGTCGCGGTCCATGGCGTAGTAGCGCCCGGTCACTGTGGCTATCACACCGGCACTTTGGGCGCAGTGCTTCTCCACGTCGGCAATGAATCCCTTGCCGCTTTCGGGATCGGTGTCGCGACCGTCCATGAAGCAGTGCAGATACACTTCCTTGAGGTTATATTCCTTGGCGATGTCGCAAAGGGCAAAGAGGTGGTCGAGTGAGCTGTGCACACCGCCTGTCGAGGTCAAGCCCATAAAGTGCATGG
Organism: Bacteroides fragilis; assembly: GCA_963641805.1. Taxonomy (GTDB): domain Bacteria; phylum Bacteroidota; class Bacteroidia; order Bacteroidales; family Muribaculaceae; genus Sodaliphilus. The sequence continues at coordinate 13,200 of CAVIEK010000011.1, read as the reverse complement.
CCTTGCCTGTGCGCTGGGCATAGCTGAATGCCTCAACTATCTCCGGATTCTTCAATATCGACTTGTCGGCAATTGCTCTGTTGATTTTCACAAGGTCCTGATACACCACACGGCCGGCTCCGATGTTGAGGTGTCCCACCTCACTGTTGCCCATTTGGCCGTCGGGCAGACCCACGTTCTCTCCGCTGGCCTGCAGCTTGCTGTTGGGGTAAGTCTTGAGTAAACTGTCCCAATATGGGGTGGGGGTTGAGTAGATGGCATCACTCTTTGAGTGGTCTCCTATTCCCCATCCGTCGAGAATCATCAACAATGCTTTCTTTCCCATGATTTCTTCGAAATTTTTTATGTCTTATTGTGTATGTTTATTTTCTTTCTCTTCCTGTCTCGGTGTCGTTCCTTGTTGGTCGGCACACGTGAATGCGGTTTTTGACGCTGCCTCTTGTGTGCTTTATCTTGCAAAGATACTACAAAGCTCGGTAGCAGTCAAGTGCAGTGTGCCTCTATTTTGCCCAATGTCATGAAAAAATACTTTTTGTAGCCTCGGGCTCATGGCCGCAAGGCCTGGCCAGGGTTGCGTGTGCGGCTTTTGCCGGCCCTTGGGTTTGTTGGCGTGAAAACAAATGGGCCACCGCCTGTCGGCAGTAGCCCAAGTTGTATTGTCCGAATGCGACTTTTTAAGCCTCTTTTGCGGCCTTGGTAACGATGCGGCGCTCTTTGATGCGTGCCTTCTTACCGGTGAGGTTGCGCAGATAGTAGATTCTTGCGCGACGCACACGGCCGTGCTTGTTGATCTCGATGCTGTCGATGAACGGTGACTCGATCGGGAAGATACGCTCTACACCGATGTTGTCGCTGATTTTACGCACGGTGAAGCGCTTCTTGTCGCCTTCGCCGCTGATCTTCAGCACTGTGCCACGATATTTCTGGATACGCTCCTTGTTACCCTCCTTGATGCGGTAGGCGACTGTGATGGTATCGCCAGGGTAGAATGTGGGGAATTCCTTCTTTGTAGCAAATGCTTGCTCAACAACTTTAATTAAGTCCATTTTGTTTTCTTGTTTTTGTTTTTTCTATATTCCACTTATCACAAGCCACTCGATATTTCTTGCCAGAGATTACGAAAAGCGGTGCAAAATTAGCACTTTTCGTCGACTTGGCAAAGTTTTTGCAACGTTTCTCGCTCATTTTGTTGCGATTTGGCCAAAATCGTAGGTCAGCGTACGATGAATTTCTGGCCGGCAGCCACATATATGCCGCGTGGCAGTTGCACGCTGGCGCTTTGGCCTGCACTCACGCTCACGCTTGCCACGCTCGCGCCAAGCACGTTGCACACATCCACCCGTGCATCCTCGCCGTTGGCTGTAATCGTCACCTCGCCCAGGCCTCCGGTCACACTCACTTGATTTACTGCTTTGACGGCTGGCACGCCGGTCATGGTGCCGTCGGGGGCAACGGTGTGCGACACCTCAAACACGTAGTCGGCCTTGCCGTCGATAAGGTCGTTCACATCGGTCAGGTTGTTTTTGCTCACCACATATACCCTCAGTTCAAGGGTGGGCTGGTCGTCAGATGTTTTGTCGAGAATCTGGTCGAACGAGAGGCTAGTGACTTTCGACGGGATTATGGCCTCGCCCGATGTCTTGTACCATTCTTTCACTTCCATAGCGTCGGTCACTACACTGCTTGTCGCTGCAAGTGGGTAAGAGTGGCTGTTGACCACATAGTAGGCGGCCTTGCCGTGGTCAGAACTCTTGCTCTTCACTCTGCTCGACGCGCTTTGGCGGTTGAGCTCCGACTGTCTCACGAGCCGTTTCTCGTCGGCATTGTAAAGTGCCACGATCGCATTGTAGTTGTCATAGGTAGTCCCGTCGGCCATTATGGTGGCCTTCAGGTCGAGCCCCACGTCTTTGTAAGTTTTTCCGCTCACGGTTGGGTATCTGAGGCCTGTGCACTTGTTGTGGCTGTCATACTCGTCGCTGTCGAATGCGTAGCTTGTGCCTTCTTCGGGGAATGTCTCGTCGCCGTTGGTACTCCATGTGGTGTTGAAGTAGTGGCGCACCATTATGTCTTTGCCGTCGGCATCCTTCTCATAGGTGTTTTCGGCACTGTTGAAGAAGTTGCTCTCGACGCGTGTCATAAGTCCCAGCGACGGACTCTTGTAGTGGGCATATATCACAAGCTCGTCGCCTGCGTTGTTGGCCACTGCGCTCTCGCTCGGCACGGTGATTGTATACTGGTAGCCGAGGCTGTTGTCGGCTTCGGCGCTTAGTCCTGTGAGCAACTGCTTTGGGCCATCTTTCTCGATGGTGAAGTGGCTGAACGTGAACGGAGCATCGGCAAAGCCCGAGAGTTGCACCTTGTCGCCCACGCCCACGGTGAGGGTCTCGTCGGTCGAGGCTCCCACGCCGTTGGCAAGCAATTGTGGCGAGCCGCTTGTCTCGTTGGGCATGGCGGTGATTCTGATTTTACGCACGGCGTCTTTGAAGTAGTATGTCTCGGTTGTCACGTCTGATGTCTTGTATCCGCTGGCCTCGCAATACGCGCTCACTTTCACGGCATAGCCTGCCGCCGGTGTGATATCGCTCAGCGCTCCGTCGCCCCATGTGAGGCTGATGTCGCTGTCGGTCGACTTCATGCTCTTGGAGCTCACGAGTTTTCCGTCGGCATCATACACAAGCACAGTGTAGGTGGTGGTCACACCGCTCTCTTCATTGTCTTGGCTTATTGCCGGATTGGGACGTTCTGTGCCGTTTGCTGCGTAAATTGTGCTGCCTGGAGCTATGGATGGGGCTGTGAGTTGGGAGATGGTGGTAACGGTGGCGTCGGGGAATATGTCGGCCAGACGCAGACTCACATATTGGGAGCGCATGAACATGTCGGTCGCCGCATCGGAGCCCTTGTATTCTCTCATGCGTTTTGCCTGCGGGTATCCCTCGTAGAGTATGCCCACCGTGCCGTCGTCTTGTATTATGATTGAGCTGTATTGTGCCGTCTCGGGTGAGCTGCTGCTTGTGTAGCCGTAGGGGTCGCTCACGTAGAATGTGTTGGTGCTTCCATCCCATGTTGTCGACGTGCCTACGCTGCTTGTCGGGGTGGTGTAGATCTTCAGGTTGGCGCGTGTGGCTCCTCCTTCCTGCTCATAGACGGTGCTTGCCGGCACGGTGTGCAGTATGTAGTTGGCCGTTACGCCGGATGTGGTCACGTCGGTTTTGGCCATGGTGCCGTTACATGGCTGGGTGAGTGTCATTCCATTGTTGGTTGCGCTTGTGGCGGTATATCTCACTTCACCGTTGCTTTCCACAAGGTTGATGACGGCAAATTCGCGTTTGCTTGAGCCGGTGGATCGAATCGACAGCAGCAGTTTGTTGTCGTCGATTTGAATCACTTGACTCTCGTCGTCGGTCCCGTCGTCGGCAGTGTTTTTGTAATACTTGTCGCTGCTGCCTTGCTTGGCGAGGCACGACCAAGTATCGGTGTCGGGGTCATACACCAGGAAGAAGTTGTAGTTTGTTCCATTTCCGCTTTGCGTCGCGTAAGACCGGAAGCTGCCCACAGCCTTGCCGTCGAGCAGTCCTCCTTTCATCACGCACATGTTGCCAGGCGCAATGCATCCGCGGTGGTTGTTGATGGCCGACACGTTGATGATTTTTGGTGTGCTCCACGTCTTGCCGTTGTCACGACTCACCGAGTAGTAGTTGTCGGTGCGGTTGCTTGAGTTGTTGGTGGCCAGCCCGTAGCCGTGCACAAAGGTGCACACGATGTTGCCGTTGGGCAAGGCGGCCAGTGCCGGGTCGCCATAGCCTGTGGTGAAGCTTGTGCCTTTGGCGATGGTCACGGGTGTGCTCCACGTCTGGCCGTTGTCGGTTGAGCGGCGTGTCACTATGTCGATGTTGTTGGCAATGTCGCATATCGCTTCTTTTCGGGCATCGGAGCAAGCCACTATCGAGCCGTCGCTGGCGCGCACTACGGCGGGTATGCGGTAGTATTTTGAGTAATAGTCGCCAGGGGCAAACAGCGTCTTTTGGCACGGGATGAGCACGCGCGCGCCGTCACTGTATCTGTTGTTGCTGTAACTGCTGTACTCGGTGGGCTTTGCCACTCCGGTCATGCCCGTGATTTTGGCCCCGAGCTTGGTGTAGTTGTGGTTGCCGCCGCCTATGTATGGAAGATCCACGTCTTGGCGGATGTCGCCACACACATATATCACATATTCTCCCGCCTCGAGCTGTCTCTCGGCTGTGAGGCTTGTGGCGTCGAGGTCGGTGGTCTGCGCAATCAGCACCGCGCCGCTTTTTTCCTGCGGGTCGCGGTAGTCAAATTCTGTCAGAAAATAATACTTGTTGTCTTTGCTTGTGGTGTTGAGGCTCGTTTGCTCATACTTGCGCGCATATATCGTGATGCGCGACACGTAGTCTTTTGCTTTGCCAAGCAGTGTGTAGCTGATCGTGGGGCGGTTGTTGCCGCTGGTCACGGTAAGCATGCCGCAAGCGAGCGGTTCGTTCTGGTTGCCGAGGCCTGCATAGCCTGTCGCCCGCCACACTGTTCCGCTGTTGAAACTGTCGGTCACCCAGTCGGCGGCCGTCACGGGCTTGGCCGTCAATGCGGCCAGTCCTAAAAGAAACACAAAATGTGCATGGGTAAAATTACACTTCATCGTCCTTAACTTTTTTTTAATTACTTAATACCGTTTCGTCTCTTTATATATAATGTGGCATAAAAATCGCAAACTGCCACTCACATCATCATTTCGTCCGCTTGGCATCCTGTGTGAGGATACTACTATTAAAAACGGTACTAAATTAAGAAATGTAAACATACTGTACAAATTATTGTAGTTAAAATTCCGTCAAATCGCAACTTTTAGGTATTGTCTGGTTGGATTCTGTAATTTTTACTACCTAATAATAAGCTGCAAGGGCGGTGAATGCCGGCTGATAGTCATCGGCTATATTGCACAAGTCGGGTTTCCAAGTTGCCGTTGCAGTTTTTTTACACTTGCATTGAGCGTGTAATCCCGTCAAAACGATGTATATTTGCATTTAAAAAATGACTTCGGAATTTCTGTAAACACACCGCACATGATAATTTACAACACCACATTCAGCGTCGACTCGGCCTCAGTAAAGGAATTCGTGGAATGGATACGCACCTCTTATTTGCCTATGGCTTTAGCCGACCGACAGCTCTCGCGACCGCAGCTCATGCGCATAATGGCGCAGCAGGAGGGTGGGGCAACCTATGCTCTCCAGCTTCAGGCCGAGTCGCTCGGTGCATTGCAGCGCTGGTATCAGTCCACCGGCAAGGACTTGACTGCAAGAATGACCTCACGGTTCGGGCAACGAATAGTGGGATTCTCGACAATGATGGAAAAAATCGATATTGATTGACATGACCATCGCAAAGCAGCCTCTCGCTCCAGCCGATTCAGCTCCATCGCCATCGTTACGCGAGTGGGATCATATAATCATAGGCATCGACCCCGGCACCAATGTGATGGGGTACGGACTACTTGGCATCAAGAAGGGTAAGCCGCACCTCATAGCTATGGGGGTGCTCAAGTTGAGCCGCTTTGACGACCACTATATGCGGTTGCACCGCATCTTTGAGCGCGTCACAAGCCTCATAAAGCAGTATCTACCCGACGAAATGAGCATCGAGGCCCCTTTTTTCGGCAAAAACGTGCAGTCGATGCTCAAGCTAGGTCGTGCCCAAGGGGTTGCCATGGCTGCCGCACTCAATTTTGAGGTGCCCATCACAGAATATGAGCCGCGCAAAATCAAGCAGGCCATTACAGGCAACGGAGCCGCAAGCAAGGAGCAGGTGGCCACGATGCTCCAACGTGAATTGGGCTTTAGCCGCGACCAATTGCCCGACTTCCTTGATGCCACCGACGCTCTTGCAGCCGCCTTGTGTCACTTTTATGAGAGCCGTAAGCCGGCCATAGCACGTGGTACCCAGTCGTGGAAGGCTTTTGTAGCCCACCACCCCGACCGCGTGAAGTAGAATGCCATGTCCATGAGGTTAAGCAACACCGATGACAAAGAAAAATTGCGCCTGAATGGTTAAAATTACCCATAGTTTTGTTAAAAATAATGTTTATTACTATCTTTGCGGCGTAAAAGAAATTTGACAGTTAAGTATGTTTTATGGCTAATATGTTGGAACAGTTTTTTAGGGTTGCATTTAACCGATTGGCATACAGTTACTTTAATTATGCCAATGGATATTTGTCCCCTAATCCGCGACATCATCATAGCCAAACTCACCGCTTGACGTGTGCCTCCAGCCGCTCCTTTCATTACTCCCCCTTGGGGTGAGTGAAAGGAGCGGTTGGCGCTTTATGTATAGAAGTGTAATACTGATGTAATAGGGGATCGCTAATTTTGCAACGCATTTTCAACCGGCGCCATTCAATGGCCGCAGCATAAATATAGAAACGACATATATTTCTTATCTTATATCTTACTAATCAATTTTTATTAGTTTCTTATGTTAAAGAGAATTAAATTTTTTGCGTTTGTGGCACTGTTGCTCACGGCAATGGGGCTCAACGCTCAGGTGACCACTTCGTCGATGAGCGGCGTGGTGACCGACGAGAAAAACGAGGCACTGATCGGCGCCACCGTGCAAGCCGTGCACGTGCCGTCGGGTACCAAGTACAACGTGGTGAGCAACCTTGACGGCCACTTCACCATCCAAGGTATGCGCACCGGTGGCCCGTATCGCGTTAATGTCACTTATGTGGGTTACGCTCCCCAGCAGCTCGACGGCATCACACTGCAGCTCGGTAACACCTACACCCTCAATGTGAAGCTCGATCCGGGCAGCCAGGCACTCAATGAGATCGTGGTTACCGGTCAAGGCCGTACTCATCAGGCTGGTGCCGCACACAACTTCTCGGTTGCCAACATTGAAGGCGCCCCCTCAATCGACCGCAACATCTACGATGTGGTTAAGAACATGCCTCTGGCCAACCAGTCGAAAATCGGAGGCATCTCTTTCGCTGGCAGCAACAACCGCTACAACAGTTTCCAGGTCGACGGTACTGTGACCAACGACGTGTTCGGCCTCTCATCATCAGGCACCAACGGTGGCCAGGCAAGCGCCAACCCCATCTCGATGGACGCCATTCAGGAAATCCAGGTTGTTGTAGCTCCCTTCGACGTTCGTCAGAGCGGCTTCACTGGCGGTGGTATCAACGCCATCACCAAGCAGGGCACCAACGACTTCCACGCCACACTCTTCGGCTACTACAACAACCAAAGCTTCTATGGCAAGTATGACGCCTCTAACGACTACATCAAGAGCCCCCTCACCAAGCAGCATTACTACACTGTGGGCGGCAACATCAGCGGCCCCATCGTGAAAGACAAGCTCTTCTTCTTCGTCAACCTCGAGAACCACAACGAAAGCTATCCCTCGAGCTACTATGCAGGTGTCACCAGCAACTACCTGGGAACTGCCACCGCACAGAAAATAGCCGACCAGTATAAGGCTCTCACTGGTATCAGCGAGTCGTTCGGCCGCCGCGATGTGAAGCGCAACTCTTTTGACATTCTTGCACGCGTTGACTGGAACATCAACCAAAACCACAAGCTGGCTCTGCGTTACCAGCACCTCAACGCTTACGACGACAAGTATGGCGTGGGCTACACCACCTACTACTTCAACAACTCAACTTATCGCTTCAACAACCTCACCAACTCGTTTGTGGCTGAGTTGAACTCTAACTTCGGCAGCTCGCTCTACAACGAGTTCCGCGCTTCTTACACCCGTGTGCGTGACTACCGCGATGTGCCTTACCAGGGTCCCACATTCTACATCCGCAATGTGGCTTCTGAGGACGCAAGCCGTTCTAACATCAACGTCAACATCGGTACCGAGTACAGCTCGGGTGCCAACTCACTCGATCAAGACATTTATCTCGTTGAGGACAACCTCTCATGGTATAAGGGTGCACATACAATCACTTTCGGTACTCACAACGAGTTCTTCTTCCTGAAGAACCTCTTTATGCAGTATAACAACGGTGAGTGGATGTACAACTCCCTCGATGCATTCCTCAACAACCAGCCTAGCGCATTCTATTTCCGCTGCGCCGACCCCACCCTCAGCGGTGGCAACCTGCGCTATGCTCCCGAGACGCAGGCTGCACAGCTTGGCTTTTATGTGCAGGACAAGTATGAATACAGCCGCAACCTGCAGCTCACCTATGGCCTGCGTGTCGACGTGCCCTTCCTGATGAACAAGCCCACAACCAACCCCACATTCAACACCTATGCCGACAAGAACGGCCTGGGCGTTCACGTGGGCGAGACCCCGAGCGCAAAGGTGATGCTCTCACCACGCTTCGGTTTCCGCATCTATGCTAACGACAGCCACAACACCCTCTTCCGTGGTGGCGTAGGCCTCTTCACCGGCCGCGTGCCCTTCGTGTGGATCTCAAACATGTATAACAACACTGGTATGGAGACTAAGGGTACAACCATCAACAATGTAGCCGACATCCCTGCCGTTACCAACAATCCGCAAGACCTCGTGTCTAAGCTCACAAGCGGCAAGGCCACTCCGCTCGACATCGCCACTGTATCCAAGAAGTTCAAATATCCTCAGGTGCTTCGCGCCAATCTCGCTCTTGAGCAGCGTCTGCCTTACGACTGGAAGTTTACCCTTGAGGCCCTTTACAGCAAGACTCTGAACAACGTATGGTTCAGCAACCTCGCTCTCACCCAGAGCAACAGCATCTATGCCGTGCCCGGAGCCACTTCAAGCGCAGCTCCCTACTACTCGGTTGACAAGAGCTACAACTCTATCATCAACCTCGAGAACACCAATCGCGGCTTCACCTACTCGGTTAGCGGTACCATCGAGCGCAACTTCAACTGCGGTCTCGACTTCCTCGCAAGCTACACCTTCGGTCACTCTAAGTCGTGCACCGACGGTACTTCGAGCGTTGCTTACTCTAACTGGAAATACAACTACGCTATTGATTCTAACAACCCATCGCTCAGCTACTCGTCATTCGATCAGCCTCACCGTGTGCTCGTGACATTAGGCTACACCACTCCAAAATATGCCAACGGTTTCCTGCAGACCAACATCGCAGTTACCTATAACGGCTACACAGGCCAGCGCTACAGCCTCACCATGAGCGAGAATACCGACTTCAACGGCGACGGCTACCGCGGCAACTCTCTGCTTTACATCCCCACCAAGGAGGAACTCGGCAATATGATTTTCACCGACGTCACCACTAAGAAGGATGGCGCTACAGTGGTCACCAAGACTGCACAGCAGCAGCGTGAGCTCTTTGAGCAGTTCATCGAGGGTGACAGCTATGCCAAGAATCACCGCGGCCAGTATGCCGACCGCAACAGCAACATGGCTCCTTGGGAGAACCGCATCGACGTGCACTTCGGTCAGACCTTCTTCGTGCTGAAGAACCGTGGCAGCAAGATTGTATTCACTGCCGACATTCTTAACTTCGCCAACCTGCTTAACAAGAAGTGGGGTGCAAACTACGGCAACACCTACAGCGTGACTCCGCTCACAGTCGTAGGCACCCAGAAGCAAGCCGACGGCACTCTCGCAGCCAAGTATCAGTGGAACGGCTACACCGAACCCACCAAGGCTAACATCGCCAGCCGCTGGCATGCTCAAATCGGCTTGAAGCTCGTGTTCTAATCTGAGAATACGTAATCGCCGATTATGTAAAAAAATAGGACAACAAATAACTACTGTGATAATTGCGGTGCAGGTCATTAGCGACCTGCACCGCTTTTATTTGTGCGCATTTGACCATATTGTCATTCCTCACGTTTGCAAATGGAATCTTAAAACCTTAAATTTGCACTGGCGGCAGGCTTGTGCGGCCACATCTATTGTCTAATAAAATTCAAAACGTCACATATCACACACATCCACACAATCATGACACGACGATTCTCCCTAATGGTTATGGCGGCAGTAGCAGCTTTGGCCATGACAGCAGCCACAGGTGCCAACTACACCGTGGTGGTCTCACTCGACGGATTCCGTTGGGACTATTCTGAGGTTTACGACACTCCGTTCTTCGACCAGCTGGCCCGGCAAGGCGTAAAGGCCGTGATGATGCCCTCGTTCCCGAGCAAGACATTCCCCAACCACTATACCCTTGCCACGGGTCTGTATCCCGACCATCACGGCATTGTGGCCAACTCCTTCTACGACCGCACAACCGGAGAGGCGTATTCGCTGGGTGACGCCAAATCGCGCACTAATCCCAAATATTATGGAGGCGAGCCGATATGGCTCACCGCAAAGCGCCAAGGCGTGACCACCGCAACCGTCTATTGGGTTGGCAGCGATGTGGCCATCAATGGCGACCATGCCAACTACTGGCACGATTATATGAAGTTGCCTTTGCTCACTCCAGAGCAACGCACCGGTGAGGTTTTGCGCCTCCTAAGCCTTCCTGCCGACAAGCGTCCGCACTTGGTGATGTGCTACTTCGAGGAACCAGACCACAGCGGCCATTCGTTTGGCCCGCAGTCCAAACCCACCCGCAAGGCTGTAGAGCAACTGGATTCTCTGCTGCAGGCGATGTGGACGGCCATCAAGCAACTGCCCATAGGCGACCAGGTGAACCTCATCATCACTGGCGACCACGGCATGACGTGGACCGACGGCTCACGCACGGTTTCGGTGAAGGAGCACCTAAAACAAGAATGGATCGACCGCGTGGAGGGTAATCTGCCCGGACTTATATATGTGAAGCGTCCTGAATACGCCGACTCTGTGGTAGCCGCTTTGCAAGGCGTAGACCACATCAGGGCATGGAAGCGTGCCGACGTGCCGTCATATCTGCATTATGGCTCAAATGCCCGTATCGGCGACGTGGTGGCGCTCCCCGATGTGGGGTGGCTTTTCACCGACTGGTCCGTACGTCCAGGCGGCTCGCATGGCTACGACAACACGGCAAGTGATATGCTCGTTGGCTTCCGTGCCATAGGCCCCGACTTCAAAAGCGGTTATCTGAAGCCCGACAAATTCCGCAACGTCGACGTCTATCCGCTCGTGGCACACTTGCTCGGCGTGGTTCCCGCCCCGTGCGACGGCAATCTCAATGAGGTGCACGATATGTTGCGCTGATGCCGCATGGCACTTAAATGCCGTGCACTTAGCTCTGTTTTTTCTCCATAAAGCGGGCAATGTCAACCGTTTTGCTTAATTTTGCACAACTGATAATAAGTTTTTGAATCCGAGAAAATGAAATCACATCTGTCGTTAATAAGCGCAGCAGCCGCACTGCTTTATATGGTGTTGGCAGTATCGTGCAGCACCCAAAAGACCCCGCAGCAATTGTTTGATGACGACGCGAGTGGGGTAGTGGTAATACTTAACCGGTTCTATTATGAGATGAGGTTGGGCACGGGCAAGACGCTATATTTCACTGGTCTTGATGACGACGGCAAAATAAGCGGCCTCACCGCCGACCTCGATGAGGTGAAGCAGAATTTGCAGGAAAGCTACGGCACAGGATTCTTTGTGAGCGACAAAGGCGTGATTCTCACCAACCGCCATGTGGTGCAGCCTGTAATCGACAAGGAACAGGTGAAGAAAGCATGGCACTCAATTCTTACGGCCTACCAAAGCTACCTTGAGTCGTATGCGCAAGCCTTGTCAAGCCAGTACGACGAGCTTGAAAACTCAAAAAGCAATTGTTACACCTACAACTATTATTCTGAAGATTACACGGTAGACCAAATCACTCTCGACCGCATCAACTCCCAGCAAAGCGACTTGCGGTCGCAGTATAGCGAAGCCCAGGAGATTTACAACAATCTTTCAAGGCTAAGCGCCGCCGATGTCACCATCAACTCGGTGTGCCGCCTGGGTATAGCCTACAACAACACAGTCGTCAACTCATCGGAAGACTTTCTGAACAACAATCCATGCACCGTGGTGCGCGTGTCGGGTGACGAGGATGTCGACCTCGCCTTGATTCAGCTGAATTCACGTACCACACCGCCAGATGCCCACCTCTTTGCCACAGCAGCGCACCGTCACGATTATGGCTTGATAGAGTCGATGCTGAAAAAAGGCAAGGATGCCGAGATGGCCATCTCGCAACCTCTCTACATGATTGGCTATAATGCCGGTCCCATCTTGGCCAACACCAAAAGCGGAATCAAGGTGCAGATGACATCGGGCAAAATCACGCAGTTGCCCGACAGTGACCGTCTGCTTTACGACATTCCCACCCTCCAAGGATCAAGCGGCAGTCCGGTAATCGACGACCAAGGCAACCTTGTGGCCGTGAACTATGCAAAGCTGGGCAACACCAATTTCAATTTTGGTATCCCTGTCAACAAAATTGAGAAATTCCTTTATGCGCCTGGCTCAATGCTGAAGTGAGTAAAGCCACGTCTGCCTGAGAAATAAGGCTGCCCGCAAGTGCTGCATTGTGCAGCATGCTTGCGGGCAGTCTATTTTGGCGTTTGTCGGAGCGGTATGCGTATCAGTCGAACACTTTGTCCCAGTCTTTCCACACAGGCTCATAGCCAAGCCGGCGTATGTCGTCGGTCACCTCTTGAGGGCTACGCTCATCGCTCACGTGGAATTGCTCGGTGGCTCCGTCTTTGCTGTAGCCTCCTGGATCGGTCTTGCTGCCGGCACTCATCGATGTCACTCCCAGTTTCATCATGTTCTCACGGAAGCGTGGCTCCTCGCGTGTCGAATAGGAAATGTCAACGTCGTGGTCAAATATGCGGAAGGCAAACGTCAGCTGGGCAAGCTCCTTCTGAGTCATCACCACGTTGGGCTGGTAGCCTCCGGCGGCTGGACGCATGCGCGGGAAGTTCACCGAGAAGCACGACCGCCAATACTTCTTCTGCAGGTAGCGCAGATGGTAGGCCATCATGGCTATGTCGGTCTTCCAATGCTTGTCGAGCCCAATGAGCACTCCCATGCCTATTTTGTATACACCGGCCTGGCCCATGCGGTCGTAGCCGTTTACACGCCAGTCGAATATCGACTTCATGCCGTGAGGGTGGTAGATGTTGTATTCACTCTTGTGGTAGGTCTCCTGGAAGCAGGTCACACTGTTGAGGCCGGCATTGTCCACAAGGCGCTTGTAGTCGGCGGTTTTCAGCGGCATCACTTCCATCGACAGGTTGTTGAAGTAGGGCCGGCATATTCTCAAGGCTTTCTCTATATAGT
>CAVIEK010000010.1:14566-28432 GCA_963641805.1 Bacteroides fragilis | reverse complement strand
TCTATAACAACCTCACTTTCTTCATGCCCGTAATTTATTTAGGACAATATTGGTTAACAATACAGTTTCGGTACAAAGCCGAAAAGAGTCGGCATGCCATGCACATAGCGATGGCCGGCCGACTCCTAAAAGATTTCAATCGCGATTCACCGCACAAGGGTGAGCCACAGGTCATTCATCGGCGCCAAATTCCATGAGGTAGGCTTTGATGAAGCCATCGAGGTCTCCGTCCATTACGCCGCCCACATCGCTTGTCTGGTATCCGGTGCGGTGGTCCTTGACTCGACGGTCGTCGAACACATAGCTGCGTATCTGTGAGCCCCACTCGATTTTCTTCTTTGCGTCCTCAACCTTGCGTTGTTCCTCCTGCCGGTGCTGCAACTCCTTGTTGTAGAGAATCGACTTGAGGTTTCGCAATGCGTTCTCGCGGTTTTTGGGTTGGTCACGCGTTTCGGTATTCTCCACAAGGATTTCCTCTTCCTCACCGGTATATGGATCCTTGTACTGGTAGCGCACGCGCACGCCGCTCTCCACCTTGTTCACATTTTGGCCTCCTGCACCGCCGCTTCTGAAGGTGTCCCAGGAGATACGTGCAGGGTCGAGGTTGATTTCGATGGTGTCATCGACAAGCGGTGTGACAAATACCGAGGCAAACGAAGTCATACGCTTGCCCTGGGCATTGTATGGCGACACGCGCACCAGACGGTGCACACCGTTCTCACTTTTCATGTAGCCATAGGCAAACGCGCCCTCCACGCTTATGGTCACGCTCTTGATGCCGGCCTCATCGCCGTCGACCATGTGCTCGATGGCGGTCTTGTAGCCGTGACGCTCACACCAGCGCAGATACATGCGCATGAGCATCGAGGCCCAGTCCTGGCTTTCGGTGCCGCCAGCGCCCGAGTTGATTTTCAGGATTGCGTCCATCTTGTCCTCGTCGCGACGCAGCATGTTGCGCAGCTCAAGTTTCTCGATTTTCGACAAGGCATCGGCATATAGTCCGTCAAGCTCATCCTCTGAGAGCACGCCCTCCTTCACGAAATCAAAGCCCACGGCCACCTCGCCGACCGCTGCCTCAACTTCGGCGCAGCTGTCGATCCAGTAGTGGAGCATCTTAATTTTTTTCATCTGCGCTTCGGCCGCTTTCTGGTCCTGCCAGAAGTCGGGCACATGAGTGCGCAACTCCTCTTCTTCGACTTCTATTTTCTTGTTGTCGACGTCAAAGATACCTCCTCAGCGCATCCTTGCGCTCTTGCATCTCTTTTAGCTGTTCTAGTGTAATCATCCGAGTCTTTAATGATTAATTTGTGGTTATAAAAAAATTGTGAATGTCTCTGTAACTGCTTTGAATTGGCCACCGGGTCGCGGCTCAACGCTTGCGGAAGTCGGCGGCATACATGGCGTCGATGAGCCGCGCATAGCGCTTGTTGATCACAGCGCGGCGCACCTTTAGGGTGTTGGTCAGCTCACCGCTCTCCATGGTAAACGGACGCGGCAGGATCACAAACCGCTTTATCTGCTCATAGCTTGCCATGTCTTTCTGATAGCCTTGGATGCGGGCATCGAGCATGGCGTGAATGTCGGGGTTGTTGACAAGGTCCTCAACCGTCTTGTATTCTATCTTCTTTTTGGCGGCATAGGCTTTGAGCTCGTCGAAATTCGGAACTATTAGCGCCGACACATACTTGCGGCCGTCACCTATCACGGTCACCTGCTCCACAAAGATGTCCTGCGCCAGTGCCGTCTCGAGCACCTGTGGGGCTATATACTTGCCGTTGCTGGTCTTGTAGAGGTCTTTCAGGCGCTCAGTCATTACTAGGCTGCCGTTTTCGGTTATGTGGCCGCAATCGCCGGTATGAAACCATCCGTCGGCATCTATTGCCTTGGCAGTTTCCTCAGGTTTGTGGTAATAACCCTTCATCACGGTAGGGCCTTTGACCAGAATCTCGTTGTTCTCGCCTATTTTCACGAGCACTCCGGGAAGTGGGGTACCTATCGTGCCAAGCTCCCACGTGTCGCCGTTGAAAAAGGTCACGGTGGCATTGGTCTCGCTAAGGCCGTAGCCTATGACTATGTTGATGCCTATGGCATGCAGGAATTCGGTGATGTTGTCGCTTAGCATGGCACCGGCAGTGGGAAAGAAGCGTCCGTACTCCACGCCTATGGCACGGCGCAGGCGGCTGAACACCTTTTTCTCAAAATACTGGTACTGCTTCTCGACAAGTGCAGGCACCTTGCGGCCGTTGCTACGGTATTTCACGTTGCGGGTACGGCCCACTGCCACGGCACGCTTGAAAAACATCTTCACTATGGGCTTGGCCTTCGACACGTTGTCGTTGACAGCCGTGTACACCTTTTCCCAAAAGCGCGGCACACTGCACATGCAGGTGGGCTGAATCTCACGCACGGCTTTCTGGATTTCCTTGGTGTTGAGGTTGATGGCAACCCTTACGCCACTGCACAGGCACACCATCGACCATCCGAGCTCAAACACATGACTGAACGGCAGGAAACTGAGCGAGATGTCGGTCTCGTCGTTGAGGTGAATGGCTTGCAGGTGGCCGTCCATTGCCGACATGAAGTTGTGGTGTGTGAGCATCACCCCTTTTGGCACGCCAGTAGTGCCCGATGTGTAGATGAGATACATCAAGTCGGACGGAGTGAATGCCTTGCGACGGGCATCGACGGCCGCCTTGTCGGCTTCCTGCGGATTGTCGCCTAGCGCCAGGAACTGCCGCCAGCTAAGTGTCGAAGTATCGGTGCCGGAAGGTTTCACTGCCGGGTCGAAAGTGACTATTTGCTTGAGCGACGGGCACTCACCGAGCAACTGAAGCGCCACATCATACTGGTGCTGGTCGCCAACGAAAATCACCGTTGCCTCGGCATCGTTGACAATATAGGCAGCCTCATCCTTGCTGCTGGTGGCATAGATGGGCACAGGCACAGCACGGTTGTTGAATGCGGCAAAGTGTGTGATAAGGATTTCGGGGCAATTTTGCGAGAAGATGCATATCCGGCCTTGCTCGGCCACCCCTATCTTATAGAGCGATATTGACTCGCGCGCTACGGTCTCGTCCATCTGCGCCCACGATATGGAAGTCCACTCCTGAGTGCGGTAGTCACGGTACCTAAGCTCTTCACGCTCGCCATACTTACTGGCCTGGGCGGGAATCAAATCGATAAATTTCTGAACCATATATAAATAGTTTTGTGGTATGATTTTCCGAGCGCAAAATTAGTTATTTTAAGCGTCTTTGCTCTAAGCAATTGTCTAAAATCGGTTTTTTCATTAACAACAATTCTATGTTATCCCGAACAAGTTTACACATTTTAACCCATGGCCGAGGCACTGGCCAAGCATCACCGTGCCGGGCGAGGCGCATGCTTGCACACTGTGCGGCATGGTTGCCGGGACAAATGGTTTTCTTTTTTTGGGTTCAATGGGAATCGCCCGAAAAATATTACCTATAGAAGTTTGCAACTCTCCGAAAACAATCACTATATTTGTAGGATTACTACAATTTATTCCTTTTCACGCTAACCACTCATGAGCTTATTCAGCCGATTCGCGCCACGCCACATGGCGCAGACCATAGCATCGTCGACAAGGCGGTTTCCCTTAACGATAGCGTTTGTGACACTGCTCACAATCGCCGCAATATATCTGACCCACTTCGGCAACAAGAAGATTGGTGGCGACATGGCGTTTTTCATCATCTACTGGCCAGCGACAGCAGCCGTACTCTCGCTGAGCCTCGCGCTATGGGCCGAAGAGCTGAAACCAGGCAGCAAGGTGCTACAGGTGCTGGTGCAAGCCGTGGTGCACATGGCTTGGCTTGGTGGAGCCGTCTACACCTCGTTCGGGCCATTCACGCCAATGCGCATAGGAGCCGCCATAGCAGCCAATACGGCCATTATAATAAGCACTGCGCTTGTACCTTTCTGGCGCGAGCGTAACGACCTGGCGGCATGGAACTTCACGCTGCGCCTCACTATCGATGTGGCCGTGTCGTGGCTGATATCGACGATGCTTGCCGGGGCGGTTACGTTGCTCATAATGTCGTTCCAAATGCTGTTTGGCGTGGATTTCAGCGACAAGATTTTCATCGACATATGGATAATATGCGAGTTGCTGATAGCACCGCTTATGCTGATGCAGATTGTGCCCGGCGGCGAGTCGAAGCACGACCGCACCCCCACACTCTTATCCGGGTTCGGGAAAGGGGTAGTCAACTATCTGCTGCTTCCAGTGACCGGAGCCTATGCCCTCACCTTGTATGCCTACACCATTAAGATCGTCGTCCAATGGCAGCTGCCCAACGGCTGGGTAAGCTATCTTGTGACCGCATTCGCCGCACTGATGCTCATAGTGGTGACCGCACTCTACCCGACGGTGCTCACCGGCAATTGCAGCCGCCTGCATAAGGCAGCAAGCCGCTGGTTGCCCGTCATGGTGCTGCCCATGCTGTTGCTGATGACAGTGGGCGTGGCACGGCGCATAGGCGATTACGGCATCACAATCAACCGCTTGTATCTGGCTGTGCTCAACGCATGGCTCTATGTGGTGTGCATCGGCCTGATTGTAAAGAGCAAGCGCATCTGGTGGATACCGGCCTCGTTTGCAGCACTGCTCATCATCACATCGATAGGGCCGCAGAGCGTGTCAAACGTGACACGCGTCACAATCAAGGACAAAGTGACCGAGACCATCAAGCATGCCGATGTGAACAGCATGCCCCTTGACCGCAAGCAGTATACGGCACTGCTGCAACGCATGCAACCCGCCCAAGCCGCCTTGCTCGACAGCCGACTGAACTACCTGCTTGGGTATTATTCAAGAACCGAGACCGATGGAATCATACACTCCGACGTGCAGCCCGGCAACTACAGCAGCGACATTGCCACGGTAGAGCAGTTCACAAAAAACCTATACGCATGCGACCTGCTCGACACCGCATCAGAATTGCCGCAAGGCTACCGCTACGTGACACTGGCCACCAACATAACAGCCACAATAAGCAACGACAAGGCAGTGCTCACTACCCACGGACGAGACGGAAAGCAAGTGCGGTTTGCCATCACCTACACACAACTACAGCATGCCTGCAGCGACACAGGCTACAAGCTCACACTGAAATCGCAAAACGCCTTACTCATGGTCAACGACATCAGTTATTACGCCTACAGCCAAAGCATCAGCATAGGCGGACTGCTGCTCGAAAAGTGAGGCACGGCCAAATCACATCAACAAATCTCACATTGAGAGACAGAGACTTACAATCACAACACCGCTCAAGCGGACAATAAAAACAAGCTACAATTATGAAAAAACATCTTCAAACGACACTCCTGGCAGCCATGCTGCTTGCATCAGGTATCAGTGCCACAAGCTGCAAGTCGGGATCGGCAAGCAGCAAGCAGCAGGCAACCAATCAAACTACCGACACACTCGTCACCGACTCGGTAACATACTCTTACGCCAACAGCGACTCATCGGTTATGTGCACCATGAAAGTTGACTGGCCGACTGGATCCGACTCGCTGTCGCTCACCGTGCGTGACTTCATAGACCAGCAACTGGCACAGATCTATCTGCCCTACTCTTATTGCGAGGAAAGCGAGCAAAAATCCTACCCCACGTATAACGGCGACACAGGCAAGATAAAAGAAATGGTTGACTTCTATGGCAACGGCACAGTGCGGCTACTGAAAAAGATATGGAAAGATGTAAACACAGACAGTACCGATGACGAGAAGACCCCGGTAAGTTGCGAGACACGCATAACAAAAACCGCCGAGACCGACCGCTACCTCACATACGACGTCTTCTGCTACTCTGAGCCCGGAGGGCATCACGGATCGCTCACAGCCTACTCCATCAACATCTCAAAGGTGGACAACAAAGTGATAACTCAATGTGTCGACACCACGCGCCTCACCGACCTGCAGCCGCTACTCAGAAAAGGTCTATTGGAATACTTCAAGGGTGGCGGAGATTTATCGGTAACCGAGCAGAACCTCAACGAGTCGATATTCATTAAAGATGGTATCATTCCACTACCTGTGAGCCAACCATATTTTGCGAAAGACGGCGTGCACTTCGTATATCAGCAAGAAGAAATCGGTCCTTATTCCATGGGCATGCCCGGCTTCGTGATTCCATTCAACGAAATAAAGCCATTCCTCACCCCCGAAGCGCAAAAGATGCTCTAAGCCGGCACAAGTGCCCACGGGGGCGCAACGGGTACACACCCCACACATTTGTTCAACGGCTGGTTTTGTCTTAAATTTGTATTGCCGTTAACAACGACAACACAACTACAGACTATCACAATCCACACAATAAAAAGGATGAAAGACATGACCGATATTGACGAAATATATTACGACGCAGTCGACATGCTGCGTGACATGGTGTCAACACCATCGCTAAGCCGCGACGAGAGCGCAGTGGCCAATGTGGTTGAGCGGCACATGCGGCATTTCGGGCTTGATGTGAAGCGACACGGCTGCAACCTATGGAGCATGCCGGCCGACTTTGTTCCACAACGCCCCACCGTGTTGCTCAATGCCCACATCGACACTGTGAGAGTGGCCGACGGGTGGCAGCACGACCCATTCACACCCACCCAGGAAGGCGACCGCCTGTATGGGCTTGGCACTAACGACGACGGTGCTTCGGTGGTGTCGCTGCTCGCGGCGTTCCGCGTGCTCACTGAGCGCAAGCAGCGGTGCAACGTGATTTTCCTGGCGTCGGCCGAAGAGGAAGTGAGCGGCAAGAACGGCATTGAGAGCGTGCTGCCAATGCTGCCCCACATTGATGTGGCCCTTGTGGGCGAGCCCACCGGGATGCAGCCCGCTATAGCAGAAAAGGGACTGATGGTGCTCGACGGCGTGGTGCGCGGTGTTGCAGGCCATGCCGCCCACAACGAAGGCGTCAACGCTATCTACAAGGCTATTGACGTGATTGACACACTGCGGTCACTCAAATTTCCCAAAGAGTCAGCCATGCTTGGCCCGGTGAAAATCACAGTCACAAAAATCGAAGCCGGCCACCAGCACAATGTGATTCCAGACTTGTGCACACTACTGATCGACGTGCGCACCACCGACGCCTACTCCAACGTGCAGACCCTTGAGCTGATACGCCAAGCCGTGCCCGACTGCGAGCTCACACCCCACTCTACCCGCCTCAACCCAAGCGGCATCGACAAGAGCCATCCACTTGTACAGCGGGCCATAATGCTCGGGAAGGAGCCATTCGGATCGCCCACGCTGAGCGACCAGGCACTGATGCCGTTTGCCTCGGTGAAAATGGGGCCCGGCAACTCGGCACGCTCGCACACTGCCGATGAATATATCGAGCTTGCCGAAATACGCGAGGCCATAGACACTTACACAATCATGCTCGACGGACTTGCCTTATAGGTCAGTTATAGTTTACTTCCTACAATTTACGGTTTACGGTGCGGGGTATTGCCACCCACACCATAAACCGTAAATTGTAATCTATAAACCGTAAGCCTTGTTCCCTATCAGAAGAAGAGCATCACACCCATAGTCCAGTTGTTGAACTGCGGGCCCTGGTTGCCCTTGAGCACCTTTTGGGGATAGTAACGGAAATAGACGCCTATCATGTCGTAGTTTAGCACAGCCATGGGGCTGAATGTGACCTTGCGCTGATGAATGTTGCGAATCTTGTCGGTGAATTCATGGTCGCCGCTGCGATATTTGACCGTGGCATGCGCCCACAGGTTGAGGTCCATCACCACGCCCGCTCCGATTTTAAGGTCGCGGTAAAGCCTCTGCTCAAGCATTAACGGGAACTGGAGGGAGCCGACCCACATGCTCGACTTGGCTTTGGACCACGACGGGTCGATATCGGCGATTGCCAGGTTGCCGTCGGCATCCTTGGCGAAGCAGGCACCGTTGTGCAGATTATAATGGCGCGAGTTGTAGCCGAAACCCAGCGAAGCGCCGAATCCGCCCCGGGTTACAAGCCCCACACCGATTATGTTGAGAATACCAATCTCACTCTGATGTCCGAGAGCGTCGGCCAGACGTCCCGAAGCATCACCGTAGGCACTGGTACGACCCCACCCGAAATAGAAGCCACTGGTGATGACCGAGAGGCGGACAGGACGGCGGTTCGTCGTGTCTGTTTTCACAAAGGGCACCTTCAGAGCCACATCACCACCAAGCTGCGAGGCGTGCTCACGCACTCCGCCGTTGGCATGACGGTATTCATAGCGTTTTTGCGGGTTGCCGTCAGCGCCGTCAACGATGAGCCTCATGCCGAGTGAATCTTCTGTAACAACCACCTTTGCGGGATTGTTGACAACCATGACGGTGTCGGGATTTGTGGCAAATGTTGTAATTGAAGCCATGGCCATCATGGCAGTCACTAATAGAGAAATTTTCATATTTGCTTGTTTTTTTGTTATTTACTTTTAATTACAGAGTCTACCAACAAGTGCAAAATTAGCGAAAGTATTTGAAGAAACGTTTTTTTGGAGAGTCAAAGTTGATTTTTTCTCTGAATCTTCCGTTCAAAGCGCTAACCATCAACGCAAACAAGCAAGCGGGCCGGTTTTTACCATGTGTGTAAAAACCGGCCCGCAATGTCGCATTATGCGTTGGCAATAGAGCCGTGTGACTTATTTTATAAGACCGTGGTTGCGCAGAAGCGGTGTGGCATCGGGGTCCTTGCCAGTGAAAGCCTTGAACTGAGTCATGGCATCTTCGGTGTCGCCAGCCTCAAGGAATATCTTGCGGTAGCGAGCCGCCACATCAGGATTCATCGGGCCCATCTGCTTGAACGTTTCCCATGCGTCGGCCTCAAGCACTTGTGACCACAGATAAGTGTAATAGCCACAGCTATACTGGTCGTTGTCGAAAATGTGCTTGAAATAGGGACTACGATAGCGGAACTCAATTTCCTTGGGCATGCCTATACGATTCTTCACCGACTTCTCGAAGCCGCGCACATCGATATCCTTGCACCAATTGAGTTTGTGCCACTCAATGTCGAGCAGGGCAGCGCCCACGAGTTCGGTCATCATAAAGCCCTGGTTGAACTGAGAAGTCTCAATGATTTTGTCGACGAGATTTTGCGGAATCACCTCGCCCGTCTTGTAGTGGCGTGCATAGTTTTTCAGCACCTCGGGCAGTAAAGCCCAGTGCTCGTTGATTTGTGAGTGCATCTCCACGATGTCGCGGTCGACATTGGTTCCCGCGAGACCGCGGAACGGGGCTGTGGTGAGCATACCCTGCAGAGCGTGTCCGAATTCGTGGAAGGCGGTCTGAACCTCGTCGATTGTGAGCAGCGACGGCATGCTCTTGGTGGCTGGAGTGAAGCTTGCCACGTTGTAGATGATGGGGCGCTCGCTCTTGCCCTCGTAGTTGTATTCAGAATTGAGCTCGCTCATCCATGCGCCCTGGGCCTTGGTGGCACGGGGAAAGTAGTCGGTCATGAACACGGCCACGTGTTTGCCCTGCGCGTCCTTCACGTCGTAGACAGTAACCTCGGGGTTGTATTTCGGAGCCTTCTTGAGCTCGGTGAATGTGAGTCCGTAGAGCTTGTTGGCACAATAGAACACGCCGTTCTTGATCACGCTGTTGAGTTCAAAGTAGGGACGCACCTCATCCTCGCTGAAGTTGAACTTGTCCTTTTTCACCTTCTCGGCATAATAATAATAGTCCCAAGGAGCGATCTTGAAGTTGCCGCCATGAGCATCGGCATAGGCCTGCATATCGGCCACTTCCTCCTTCACCTTGTCGACGGCAGGGTTGAAGATTTGGTAAAGCAGTTTCTCGGCATTGCCCACGGTCTTTGCCATCACTGGGTCGACTGCATAATCGGCAAACGAGTCGAAACCTAGCAGTCGGGCCTTTTGCTGGCGCAGCAGGATTATCTCGTTGATGATTTTACTGTTGTCCCACTCGTTGCCGCGACTGGCGGTGCTTGTGTAGGTCTCATACATCTGCTGACGCAACGCACGGTCGTCGGCACTGGTTAGCACGGCAAGGCGTGTCGATCCGGTAGCGGTGAAAGCCCACTTGCCCGAGGCCCCTTGCTTGGTCGCGAGCTCGGCAGCATCGTCGATGGTCTGCTGCGATAGTCCGCTGAGGCGTGCCTTGTCGTCGACAAATATCACATTGTTGGCAATCTCATGCATCACATTGTTGGTAAACGACAGGCTGAGGGCGGCCAGACGCTTGTTGATTTCCTTAAGAGTGTCCTTTTGGGCATCGCTGAGCAAAGCACCGTTGCGCACGAAACGCTTGTAATACTTATCGGTGAGTCGACGCTGGGCCTTATCGAGTCCGAGCTTGTCGGCATTGTCGTGCACAGCCTTTATTTTCTTGAAGAGGCCGTCGTTCATATAGATCTCATCGTTGTGGGCGGTGAGCATGGGAGCCACCTGCTCGGCGAGGCGCTGCATCTCGGGAGTGTTGTCGCTCTCGCTCAGCGCGTAGTAAACATACGACACACGGTTGTAGATTTCGCCACTGTTGTCGAGCGCGAGCACGGTGTTGTCGAAGTCGGCACGTGAGCGTTGCACCACAATTGCGTTGATTTCCTCGTTCTGCTGCTCGATACCGGCCTTGATGGCAGGCAGATAGTCGGCGATGGAGATTTTGTTGAAAGGCGGGATGCTATACTGTGTGGTATAGGGCGCCATGAAGGGGTTCTGTCGGGTCACTGTCTTTTTGTTGGCACCGGTTGCCACCGTAGCGAGGCAGCAAGCGGCTGTGATTGATAAAAATAACTTTCTCATTGGCTAACTTATAGTGTGTTGATAAATAATTTTGCATTGGCTCAATCGGTCCACTCAAAGGTGGCCACGAGCGGATAGTGGTCGCTGTCACCCTCACGCATTCTGCTAATGCCCACAGGCCTAAGTAATCCGCGGTAGAGCACGTGATCGATGCGGAAGTAGAGGCGGTAGGCGTTGAAGGTGTAGGTAGGGCCAAGTGCGCAATCGGCCCAGGCGTCGGCCATGTCGGTGCCACGCACCGTGCGGTAGCAATACGACGCCGGAGTGTCGTTGAAGTCGCCAGCCACTATCACGTTGGGCGGACTTGCGTCGATGAGCGTGCGCAAGTTGTGGGCCTCAGTTGCCCTAAGTCGGAATGCCGTGCCTAACTTGGCAAGCAGAGAGCGCCTCACTGCCTTTATTTGGCGGCGGG
The DNA here is from genome assembly GCA_963641805.1 of Bacteroides fragilis. Classification (GTDB taxonomy): domain Bacteria; phylum Bacteroidota; class Bacteroidia; order Bacteroidales; family Muribaculaceae; genus Sodaliphilus. The sequence goes on along the minus strand of CAVIEK010000010.1, from coordinate 17,239 downwards.
ACACCACGGTAGACTCGTCGAGACTAGTGAGCCGCATATAGAGACTCTTGTCATCGGGAGTAAGTCCTATCGACTGCATGTGCACCGTGATGAGGCGCAGCTGCCGGCGGTTAGGCATCTGCACATCGAAAATCTTGGCAAAGAAGTGGTAAAGTGGCCCATACTGGTCGCGCTTGATGACCACATTGCGAAGCACAGTGTCCTCTACCACACGATAGGGGTATCGCGACAGTATCACCAAATCGTGATAACCATGAGATCGGTAAGGGTAGGTCTTTTCGATCTGCGACCGCATCATGCGCACCGACGGCAGGTTCACAAAATCGGTATCACTCAGAGCCGCCTCCTGCAGGACCACCAAGTCGGCATTCTGGCCAAGGATAAAATCCATCGACGGGTTGCGGGTTGACTGCTGCCCGTCATAAAGGCCGAAATTCATCACATTGAACGTAAGCACCTTAAAGCGGCGGTATGCGGAGTCAGGCGAGGTGACGTTGCCGGCTGACGTAAGGTGGACGGGCGCAGTCACGGCCACTGTGGGCCACGACAGCAATACCGCCGCCACCTGCAGTGCTGCACACCGCCACCGGCGCAGCACGAGCCACAAAGCAGAGAGCAAGAGCGAGATTGCCAACACTGCCGGAAAGGCTAGTGTGGCAAGCGGCCACAAAGTCGAGTGGGACCGAGGATCGAAGCATCCGCCATAGGCACTGACCAACTGCGCTACCGCCACGACCACTGCAGATGTGGTCACGACCACCTTTAGCCACCGGCGGCTGAAGCGATGAGTGTGTGATGAATTGCCGATCATGTTGTTGCTTGCGATGCGTATAGGGTTGACTGATAAAGGCCCGACCTGTGTGGTTGCCGATTATTTGCCGGAGGGGGTGTGGCGCGATGATGCACGGAACAGTATATCGCGCTCGGCATCGGTAAGAGCCGAGTATCCCGAGCGCTTGATTTTGTCGAGAATATCGTCGATTTCAGCCTCGGAAGGGGTGCCGTCCTTTGACTCGTCATGCTGCGACGGGCTATAGTGATAGGCCTTACCGCCTATAGGCTGCCCCACCCCACGTCGCTTGCGGCCAAAGAGAAGGGACAGACGGTCGATAAGAGTGTTGAGCAGTGCGGTGACATCGGTGCCGCGGCGCATGCTCAAGCCGTAGACAAGCCCCACGACAGCTCCGCCAAAATGGGCAATGTGGCCTCCAGCGTTGCCGGCCTCGATGCCGAGGAGATCGACCAGCAGAGTGACTATCGCCACCCACTTGAGCTGCACATCACCTATCAGGAAAAGCCTCACAGGACGCTTGGGTGCGGTAACAGCCACAGCCACCACAATGGCAAGAACTGATGCCGAGGCCCCTAAGAGCCCTGCCTGCCTGTAACGGAATGCCGGGATAAGACTACCCGCAAGCACGAAGGCCACTGCTCCTCCCAAGCCCCCGAGCACATATAGCCCCGTCAGCTGCTTGGGTGTGAAATAGTCGAGAAACATGGTGCCGAGCCAGTAGAGCCACAGCATGTTGAAGAGGATGTGAAGCACGTCGTAGTGCGTCACCATGTAGGTGAGCAGCGTCCATGGACTATACAACACCTGCTGCCAGTGCGACGGCACCTCGACCAGCGCCAGCAGCCATTCTGCCGACGAGCCCGTCAGCAGCGCCATTGCATACGTCAGACGCAGCACCAGAAACACAGCCGCGTTGACGTAGATAATCTTCACCAGCATCGATCCCGAGCGGAACCGTGCCCTCACATCGTCAATAAATCCCATTGCCGCCTCCTATCAGGTGCTTCTTTTTCCACACATAGATAATTATGAAACCCACAAGCATTCCGCCAAGATGGGCAAAGTGCGCGACACTGCTCACGGCACCGGTCACGCCGAAGGCAAGCTCAACCAGGCCATAACCTATCACCATCCACTTGGCTTTGATGGGGAACGGGAACGGGATGATATACATGGGCAGGTTGGGGAATATCATGCCGAAGGCAAGTAGCACGCCAAACACGGCACCCGACGCGCCCACGGTGACCAGCATGTTGTAGAACTCGTTGACCGAGCCGTTGGCAATCCACGCCTGCACCACAGTCGGAACTTGCATGGCCGGCACTCCCTGGGCGATGGCCACAGCCTCAAGCTCGGTCGGCCAGGCAAACTGCCACGACAGTTCCTGCACAAGGGCAGCACCGACGCCGCACGCCACATAGTAGAAGAGGAAGCGCTTAGGCCCGAGCACCTGCTCAAGCGTGACGCCAAACATCCAAAGGGAAAACATGTTGAAGAACAGGTGCGTGATACCACCCGACAGCGACGTGCTATCGTGCATAAACATATAGGTGAACATCTGCACCGGATTGAAGTCGGTGCCGAGCCAAAAGTGAAGGCCAAGATACTGCGTGAGGTCGACAATGCCACGGCTACCGAGCACCATGGTGGCAAGCCACATAAGCACGTTGATGATAAGCAGATTCTTGGTCACAGGCGGCATGCCGCTGAATATTGAGCCCCGATTGTAAGTCATGATGAAAAAAAAACGTAGTTATAATTGAGATAATAAAAACACACGCGGTCACAAGCAGCCATCGGCAAGATGCCGGGCTCAGCCACCACGCGGGCTAATGCTTGCCCGATTTGGTGTGCAAATGTAGTGAAAAAGGTGCTATATT
>CAVIEK010000010.1:0-14496 GCA_963641805.1 Bacteroides fragilis | reverse complement strand
GCGAAAGCCATAAAATAGGATGAAATTTGCGTTTTTTTACAAATATTCTTTGACAACAAAAATCAATTACCTATATTTGCGATAATTAACACCGAAAAGACTTTATTATAAAACTAAAAAGCAAATTATTATGAACAAAACAGAATTAGTCAACGCTATTGCTGCCGACGCAAAACTGACCAAGGCTGAAGCAAAAGCTGCCCTTGAGGCAACACTGACCGCCGTAGAAAAAGCCCTCGTTGAAGGTGACAAGGTTGCCCTCGTAGGTTTCGGAACATTCGCCATCGCAGAGAAAGCTGAGCGTCAGGGCGTGAACCCCCGCACTCACGAAAAGGTTACCATCGCTGCCAAGAAAGTAGTTAAGTTCAAAGCAGGTGCAGAACTGGCCGAAAAGGTGAACAAATAATCACCCTTTTCCCAAAACAAGCAGACTTGAAAAGAAAAAGACCTTACCGCAACAGCCGTTGTGACTGTTGCGGTAAGGCTTTTTTTTGTAATCACGGTAGCAGACAACGGACCAAAGCCTTTTTGCCGACATGATAAGCCGCTGGCTTGTGATGAGAGGCAACAATATAGGAGAACGGATAAGACCAGGACTTTATACCCGTCCTGCCCATACGGGTAGGTTTATAAATAAAGTTCGGGGCTCGCGTCAAAGTTGTCAGAAGCCATCCAAGGCAGAGGAGCAGCGTGCATGACACGCTGCTCCTCTGTATAACCATGTTACTGACAGTGGGCAAGGATCAAGCCTTTTGCCAAGACATTCAGCGGTCGGATTATCGGATGATTATTTTCCTGGAAGTTCCATTGGCAAGGCGCAGCACATAGATTCCGGCATCAAGGCCCGCGTTGCCCAACCCGCTCAAACGCTGTGATGATGCCACCTTCACGCCCGCAATCGAGTAGACGTCGCATGGCGCATCGGCTTCCGAAACTTCTACCACACCGATTCCCGTGTGGCCGTATTCCTCAATCTTGAGAAACTTTGACCACGGCTCCACTTGCTTATAAAGGTCTGTCGTACCAGTGGGTACCCGCAAAGTTGCATTCTCATAGACTTTGGCTTTGAATATGTTGCCGAATGCCGGCGGCACACCCAGCCACCCTACTGTGACACTCCCTATGGCTGTGCATTGATAGAAGGCGGCCTCATTGATACTGGTCAATCCGGTGCCAAGCCTGAGCTCGGTCAAAGAATCGCAATACTGGAAACTGTATCGGCTTAACGTAGTGACCGAGTCGGGCAGGCTGACCGATGTAAGGCCGCACCCTGCGAACGCCGCCTGACTGATCGACTCGAGAGATTCCGGGAAAGTCACAGTCTTGAGGCCACGGCAACAATAGAATGCCCTGTCGAAAATCCTCTTCACTCCACGGGGTATTGTGATTGACGTGAGACTGCTGCAATCACAGAATGCGAGAACACCGATTGACTCCGCATAGTCAGGCATCACCACCGATTTGAGCCTCTCGCACTGATTGAACACCCTCTCACCGATTTCCGTCAGCATGGTGGGGAGTTTCGCTACGGTCAGATTACGGCAAAACTGGAAAACGTATTCACCCATCTTGGTAACCGTATTTGGAAGTTCCACCGAATCCAAGCGTGCGCAACTTTGAAACGCATGGTCGCCAACCGCAACAACAGTGTAGTCAGTGCCGGCAACCCTCACTGTCGGCGGAACCTGTATGGCCGACTTGCCCGAGGCACAACTTATCAAAGTAGCAGTGCGGTCGGCAGCATTGAGCGAGTAATACAAGTCGCCCACACAAGCAGCACTGGCCTTGCGCTGGAATTTGCTCCACGGTTCTACCTTTCCGTAGGACTCGGCCGTTCCGTCGGGCACAAACAAGATACCATCGCGGTAGACCTGACTCGAGAACAAATCGGCAAATCCCGATGGGGGCTCGGGCCAGCTCACCTCCACATTCATAATGCTGTCGCAACCGCTGAACGCAGTCTCAACGATCACAGATACCGACTTAGGGATTCTCACCGCAAAGAGGCGTGTGCAGTTCTGGAATGCGTTGCCTCGAATGGTGTCTACTGTCTCAGGAATCGAGATGGCATCAAGGGCCGAACATCCGCCAAAGGCCAGTATGTCGATTTTTCTGATGGCGCACGACAGCGTCACCGTCCGCAAGCTCGTGCAGTTTCTGAAAGCCCCGATGCCGAGAGTTGTCACCGTACTTGGCACCACGACCTTCTTGAGCGATGAGCAACTGTTGAAGGCGTTGGCTCCTATCTCATTCAACCCCGCGGCAAGCGAGACACGCTCCAGCTTTGTGCAATTATAGAAGGTGCTCTGCCCGATCGACGTGACCGTGCCCGGGACAGAGACCGAGACAAGGTCGCCATCACCCGTAAACGCCTCGGGAGCGATGGCCGCTACCGTCACGGTGGTGTTGCCTATCTGGATTTTGCTCGGAATCACCAAATCGGTGACGGGAATCCCGCGACCAGTGCTGCCCACCAGTGTCACCTTGCTCTTATCAGACATGTATGAGTAGAGCATCTGCTCGTAGACAAAGTCGTAGGCCGACAAGCTGAAGGGTGCTACCGCGACCGCCACCAGCGCCATAATGAATTTGATTAACATTTGCTTCATAATAGAAAGTGTGTGATAAAGGTTATTATACTATGTCAAATTTAGGCATCGGCAGCCGGTTGGCCGTTGTGTTTGCCGTTGTATTTTGCCATTACGCCGCATATACAACAAACCGCATAGAAACACAACAAAACCGAGGCCGACAACCAGACCGGGATTTTTACGTTTTTTATGACACGCGCCCACTGTTTTTTTGCCATTGCGGGCGATTTGCACTAACTTTGTGGGTTGATACAGACCGCAAAGGCCTGCATCCTAAACGACAAGACATGGCAGAAGAACAGCAACACTTCGACGGCAACCGCCAGCCGAGCGACAATGGCGGCTACGACAAGCTGGTCACCCTTACCCCGCGTGAGCACATCAGGCGGCGTCCCGGCATGTACATAGGCAAGCTGGGCGACGGTTCGCAGAGCGACGACGGCATCTACGTGCTTGTGAAAGAGGTAGTGGACAACTCCATCGACGAATTCAACACCGGCTACGCGAAACCTACGATCAGCATCAACGTGACCGACGGCACCGTAAGCGTGCGCGACTATGGGCGCGGCATTCCTCTCGATCAAGTGAGAGACGCCTCATCGAAGATGAACACCGGCGCAAAATATGACACTGAGAATTACAAGCGCTCGGTGGGACTGAACGGAGTGGGCATCAAGGCAGTCAACGCACTCTCGAGCGAGTTCTACATACGCTCGGTGCGCGACGGGAAATGCTCATGGGTGCGCTACCACGAGGGAATAGTAGCAGAAGAAAGCGGAATTGTCGCTGCCGATGACGGGGAGGAAAACGGCACCTTGGTGCGCTTCACTCCCGATGCCACGATTTTCAAGAACTATGCCTACCGCGACGATGTGGTGGAGACCATGGTGAAGAATTACTCGTTTCTCAACACAGGCCTCACGATAATGCTGAACGGCGTCAAGTACCACTCGCGCAACGGACTGAGCGACCTGGTGAAAGAGAACATGACCAACGAGCCGCTATATCCGCTAATGCACTTCAAGGCCGACGACATAGAGGTGGTGATCACCCATGCCGCCCAGATAGGCGAGGAGTTCTACTCATTTGTCAACGGCCAGCACACGACCCAGGGCGGCACCCACCAGAGCGCGTTCCGCGAGGCAGTGTCGCGCACCATCAAGGAATTCTACGGGAAGAACTTCGAGTATACCGACATACGCAACGGCATAGTGGCAGCCATCAGCATCAAGGTGGAAGAGCCCACATTTGAGTCGCAGACCAAGATCAAGCTCGGCAGCAGCGTGATGTGGAAAGACGGCCCCACCATCTACAAGTTTGTGAACGACTTCATCAAGAAGGAGCTTGACGACTATCTGCACAAAGACGCCGCCACAGCCGAGATAATGCTGAAGAAAATTCAGGAGAGCGAGAGCGAGCGCAAGGCGATAGCAGGCGTGACCAAGCAGGCGCGCGAGCGGGCGAAGAAGACGGCGCTCAACAACAGCAAACTGCGCGACTGCCAGGTGCACTTCTGCGACACACGCGCCCCTAAGGACAACGACAGGCGCGAAGAGACGTCGCTCTTCATCACCGAGGGACTCTCGGCAAGCGGCTCGATAACCAAGATACGCGACGTGGCCACCCAGGCAGTGTTCTCGCTGCGCGGCAAGCCGCTGAACACTTACGGCCTCGAGCCTGTGAAGGTGTACAAGAACGAGGAGTTCGGATTGCTGCAGGCGGCCCTGAACATTGATGACGGCATCGACAACCTGCGCTACAACAAAGTGATTGTGGCCACCGATGCCGATGTCGACGGCATGCACATACGCCTACTGCTGCTCACCTATTTCCTGCAGTTCCATCCCGAGCTCATCAAGACAGGCCATCTCTACATACTCGAAACTCCTCTGTTCCGCGTGCGCAACAAGAAGGAAGCCAAGCGCAAGAAACGCGCCGCCGGCAAGGAGGCTGAACGGCAGACGGTGGAGACATATTACTGCTATACCGACGAGGAGCGCATCGCCGCCATCAACAAGCTCGGCGACAATGCCGAGATTACCCGATTCAAAGGACTCGGCGAGATATCGCCCGATGAGTTTGCCGACTTCATAGGCCCCGACATGCGCCTCAACCGCGTGCAGTTGCGCAAAGAGGACTCGGTGAACGACCTGCTCGCGTTCTACATGGGCAAGAACACCATGGAGCGCCAGGAATTCATTATGGAAAATCTGATTATCGAAGATGATGAGGACATCACACTGCACTGACGGCGCTCCAGGCAAGCGCATAGCCCTGTTTCCGGGTTCATTCGACCCGTTCACACGCGGGCATGAGTCGATAGTGGAACGTGCTCTGCCGCTATTCGACGAGATAGTGATCGCCATAGGCGTCAACATCAACAAGCAGCCCCTCACATCGATGGAGCAGCGCCAAGATCTTATAAAAAACACATTCCGCAACGAGCCGCGAGTGAGAGTGATCACCTACGAGGGTCTTACCGCTGAGGCCGCCCGCGAGTGCGGGGCGCAGTTCTACCTGCGCGGAGTGCGCATGATTCAAGATTTTGAGAACGAGATGAACATGGCCGAAGTGAACCGTGAGCTGTCGGGACTGGAAACGGTGCTCCTCTACACATTGCCCGAGTACAGCCACATCAGTTCGAGTGTGGTGCGCGAGCTTGTGAAGTGGGGCCGGGATGTGAGCCGCTATCTGCCACGCAACCTCGACCGGTCGCTCATACCGCCGTCGTGGAGTGCCGGCAGTGCGGCCAAATGAGCCGTCCTTACAGCAAGATATCATTATCACACAACATATATATATTCAGAACAGTCTATAAAATGGGAAAATTTAGAAGCCTTATGCTGCTTGCACTTGCGTGCATGATGGCGGCAAGCGCACAACGCATGCCCGAGTTGATGCAGAAGTTGCTGAACGCAGAGTATGCCATCAGCAATTACTACGTCGACAGCGTAGATGAGAAGAAGCTGGTGGAGGATGCCATAACCGGAATGCTGAGCAAACTTGACCCGCACTCCACCTACACCGACGCCCGCGACACCAAAGAGATGGAGGAGCCGCTTCAAGGCGAGTTCAGCGGCATAGGCATCCAGTTCAATATGCAGAAGGACACCCTGTATGTGATCCAAACCATTGCCGGAGGCCCGTCGGAACGCGTGGGCATCTTGGCCGGTGACCGCATTGTCACTGTCAACGACACTACCATTGCCGGCGTAAAGATGAAGAACACCGACATCATGAAGCGCCTGCGAGGCAAGAAAGGATCGAAGGTGACCGTGCAGGTGAAGCGGCCGGGCACACCAAAGCCAATCACATTCCGCATCACCCGCGACAAGATACCGCTCTACAGCGTCGATGCCAAGTATATGATCAACGACACCACCGGCTACGTGCGCATCTCGCGGTTTGGCGCAAAGACCTACGACGAGATGATGGAAGCCCTCGACACGCTCAGCTCCAAGGGCATGCGTCAACTTGTGCTCGATCTCTCGGACAACGGCGGCGGCTATCTGCAGGCAGCCATCGAGATGAGCAACGAGTTTCTCAACAAGGGCGAGATGATAGTATACACACAGGGCAACAACTCACAGCGGAGCGAAGCCCGTGCAGAAGGCGACGGGCGCTACAAAGACTTGCGCATGGTGGTGATAGTCAACCAATATTCGGCCTCGGCCGCCGAAATTTTCACCGGAGCAATGCAAGATTGGGACCGCGCCGTGGTGGTGGGCCGCCGCACCTTTGCCAAGGGGCTGGTGCAGCGCCCGTTCCGCTTCAACGACGGGTCGATGATACGCCTCACCATCGCACGCTACTATACCCCGTCGGGCCGCTGCATACAGAAGCCCTACACCAAGGGCAACCGCCGCAACTATGACGAGGACATAGTGCGCCGCCTGAAAGACGGCGAGTATTACAGCATCGACAGCATCCAATTCAACGACTCGCTCAAATACACCACCATGCGCAACCACCGCACCATCTATGGCGGAGGCGGCATCATGCCCGACGTGTTTGTGCCCATCGACACCACAGAGTATAGCGACTATTACCGCGACATGGTGGCCAAAGGCATCGTCAACCAGTATTGCCTTGGCTATGTGGACAAGCACCGCAAGAGTTTGCTTGGCCGCTACCCCACCGTTGCCGATTTCGACCGCGGCTTTGAGGTGAGCGATGCTGAGATGCAACAGTTTGTGGACATGGGCAAGCGCGACAGCGTGAAATTTGACGCCAAGCAGTATGACACCAGCAAGCGCCTGCTTCGCAGCGTGATAAAGGGACTTATCGCGCGCGACGTGTATACCGACGCCTCGGCCTACACCATAATCATCAACCACGACAACCGCGAGCTGAAGTCCGCCATCGACGTGCTCAACGACCGTAGCCGGTTTGATCAGCTACTCAAGAGCGGCAATCCTGAATATGACGTGATTGCCGCCCGACACAAAGCCGAGGCCGACAAAGCCAAGGCAAAGAAATAGCCTAAAGGCACTCGCCGCAGGCCTGATTGCGGCTCACATATTCCCGTGGCGGGAGGGCAAAAACGCCCCTAAGACATCTACGATTGCAATAAAGACATACACACAATGGCTAAAGTGACTGATATGACGAGTGGTTCGTGCATGCCGCTCATTCTGAAGTTTGCATTGCCTCTGCTGTTGGGCAACATGCTGCAGCAGACTTATATGCTGGTCGATGCCGCCATAGTGGGCCAGACGCTCGGCATCAATGCCCTTGCCGCGGTGGGGGCCGGCTCGAGCGTTATATTTCTGATACTGGGTTTCTGCAACGGCTGCTGCGGTGGATTTGCCATTCCGGTGGCTCAGAAGTTCGGCGCACGTGACTATCGGTCGATGCGCCACTTGGTGAGATCAAGCCTCAAAATCACGGCAGTGGCCTCGGTGGCCATAGCTGTTATCACGTGCCTGATGTGCCCGCACATACTGCACTGGATGCAGACACCCGAACAGATATTCGACGATGCCAACCTGTATCTCATAATCACCTTTGCCGGCATACCCGCCACATTCTACTACAACCTGTTGTCGAGCATCATCAGGGCTCTTGGCGACAGCACCACCCCATTCAGGTTCCTGCTATTCTCCACCGTGCTCAACATCGTGCTCGACCTCGTGTGCATAATGGTACTGCACTGGGGTGTGGGCGGTGCCGCATTCGCCACTGTGGTATCGCAAGGGATATCGGCAGTGCTGTGCTACGCGTTCATGTCGACACGGTTTGATGTGCTCAAGCCGCAAGCGACCGACGGCCGCCGCACGGTGATGAGCCAGGCGCGCGTACTGCTGTCGGTGGGCGTGCCCATGGGGCTACAGTTCTCAATCACGGCCATCGGCAGCATCATGCTCCAGAGCAGCAACAATGCCTTGGGAACCGACTACATCAGTGCCTTCACCGCCGCCATGCGCATCAAGATGTTCTGCATGACACCGCTCGAGAGCCTGGGAATTGCCATGGCCACATTCTGCGGCCAGAACTACGGTGCCGGCCTCCCCGACCGCATCACATCGGGCATCAAAAGCGCCATCAAGATAATGCTTGCCTACTCGGCGGTGATGATAGTGGTGCAGTGGACACTGAGCGAGGCCGCCACGATGATGTTTGTAGCCCCAAGCGAGACTGCCGTCATAGACTATGCCTCGCGGTTTCTGCATGTGTCGGTGTCGTTCTATCCCGTGCTGGGCACGCTGTGCATCTTGCGCTACTCCATCCAGGGGGCGGGCTACACCAAGCTGGCCATGTTCTCGGGAGTCAGTGAGATGGTGGCGCGAGTGCTAGTGAGCGTGATTGCCGTGCCAATGTGGGGATTTTGGGCCGTGTGCTTCGGCGACCCCACAGCATGGATCTTTGCGGTTGCTTTCCTTGTTCCGGCATCGGTCTACGTCAACCGCCGCCTGCAGCGCCGCAACTGCGCCCCGGCACGGCGTGAGGGGATGAGGTGACTGCATCAAGGAGTGAGCACCAGTCACATTGCGCAGAGGTCACGCTTGCTTTTAAATACTTATTAAACAAAATAATTGCCGGGCTTATGGCTTATTTTAGTAAATTTGCGATTTAAAGCTAACCACACTATCATATATGGAAAAAATCAAAGTGAGAATTGTGAACCATAGCGGCAACGCCATGCCCGCCTACGGCACACCGCAAAGCGCCGGCCTTGACCTGCGCGCATGGCTCGATGAGCCCGTCACGCTGCAACCACTCGAGCGCTGGCTCATTCCCACCGGTGTGAGCGTCGAGTTGCCCAAGGGATATGAGTGCCAGCTGCGCCCGCGCAGCGGACTTGCGCTGAAGCGCGGCCTCACACTGCTGAACACACCCGGCACCATCGACGCCGACTATCGTGGTGAGATAGGAGTGATAATGGTGAATCTCGACAGCAAACCGCAGACCATAGAGAGCGGAGAGCGCATCTGCCAAATGGTGGTGGCCCGCCACGAGATTGTAGAATGGGAGCCCGTGGAGACGCTCAGCGAAAGTGAGCGCGGCGACGGCGGTTTCGGACACACCGGGGTGAAATAAGGCTCGAAAAAGGGTGAATAGCAAAAGCCGGAAAAAATGAACATCACATCGAAACATATGGCCACAATGCTGATTGCTCTACTCGCCGCCGTGCCGGTTCTGGCCGGCGGCAAGCGGAGCAGCCGCGACGTGACCGCCAACCAGCGCAAAGCCGAATATGTGTTTGTGGAGGCGCAGAACCAAAAGTCGCTCGGACACGCCGGAGCATTTTACGACCTGGTGAGATATGCCCACGACCTCGACCCCGAGAATACCGCCATAGGCTACTATCTGGGATACTGCCTGGTGACTATGGACAACCCCACCAAGAGCAAGGCAGAGCAAGGACTTGCTCTGATGAAAGCACATGTTGATGCCGTGCCCACCGACTACTACGAGTCGTCGTTCTACAGCGACGCCAGCATGGCAATGGGGCGCAAAGACGAGGCACTGCGCGTGGTGAAGCGGCTCGTGGAACTTGACCCGACCAGTGTGGAGTCACAAATCAGACTTGCAGAGTGCTACCAGCGCATGAACAACTTCAGGATGGCAATCGCCACCTACGACACAATAGAACGGCATCAGGGGAAGGCCATTGAGCTTACAGCACGCAAGATAAGCGCCTACTCGGCACTCAACGACACTGCGGGCGCACTGCGCGAGACGCGGTCGCTCCTGAGCTCGGCTCCCACCAATGCCACCTACAACATAGCCATGAGCAAGATGATGCTGCAGTTCGGCATGAACGACAGCGCATTCCACTATATTGATCAGGCACAGAAGTTTGACCCTGACAACGGCATGATTTACCTCACCAAAGCCCAATATTACAATATGCTCGGCGACTCGGCAAGTTATGACCGCGAAGTGTACAAGGCACTCATAGCGCCCAACCTCGATGTCGAATCGAAAATCGATGTTCTCGCCACCTACACGAGCACGCTGCTACAGCGGCAAGACACCACGCCACGAGTGGAGCGGCTGTTCAAGGTGTTGCTGAACCAGCACCCGCACGAGGGTACCATCCACGACCTCTATAGCGAGTATCTGGTAGCCCGCCACGACTACAAGGGAGCCGCCGAGCAGCTCGGATACCTGCTCGACATCGATCCCACAGATGCCAAAGGCTGGCGCAAGCTGATGATTGTGAACATGATGAGCGAGGACTACCCCGCAGCTATCAAGGCAGCCCAGCGCGCGCTCGAATACAACCCCGACAGCATCAACCTCTACAAATACATAGCTCCCGCCTACTTCCAGATGAAGGAATATGACAAGGCACTGCAGACCTATAACCAGGCACTGCACCGAGTCGACACCACCCAGGCAAGCCTGCGGTCGGACTTGATAGGAGGCAAGGGCGACGTGTATTTCGAGATGGGCGACACGGCACGGGCATTTGCGGCCTATGAGCGTGCCCTGGCCACCTATCCCGGCAATGCCAGCATTCTCAACAACTATGCCTACTTCCTCGCCGAGTGCGACTCTGCCCTCGACAAGGCCGAAAGCATGGCAGGCAAAGCCGTCAACGCCAATCCCGACAACGCCACTTTCCTCGACACCTACGCATGGATCTTCTTCAAGAAACACGATTATGCGATGGCACTGTTCTATATCAAGAGCGCAGTCGACAACGACGACACCGGCAGCGCCGACGTACTCGACCACTACGGTGACATCCTGTGGTTCAACGGCAAGCACGACGAGGCTGTGAAACAATGGTCCGCCGCCCTCGAAAAAGACCCCGACAATGACGTGATAAAGGAAAAAGTGGAGAAAAAGGAGTGGACCGATGGCAAGCACGCACAGCCAAACCAGACCCGTTGAGCACACCCATTCACAAAAGAAACAAAGCCTTTTTTCAAAAAAACAACATATCCCCAAAAGAAATGGCAACAAGACACTTGATGATCATAGCAGCAGCCACAATGGCGCTCGTGCTAAGCGCCTGCGGCACCAAGCGCGCCGCCACCGTCGACACTGCCTATCAGGCCTCAACGGCCCAACAGCCAACCACCAGCACCCGACTCAGCGCCATAGCCGAGGCCACAGGCACTTGGACCACCCTCAGGGCAAGCGGCACGATTGGCATAAGCGGCGCCAGCAACATGTCGTCTAAAATGCAGATGAGCATGGAGCGCGGCAAGAGCATCTACATATCGCTACGTCCGCTACTGGGCATAGAGGTTGGCCGTCTGGTGGTAGTGGGCGACTCGGTGATCGTCGTCGACAAGTTGCACAAACGTTACATCGCCGCCAATGCCTCATTGCTCACAGGAGGCGTACCAGTCGACGTGACTGTGCTTCAGGACATATTCCTCGGGCGACCATTCGTGCTCGGCGAGGGCACATTCAGCAAGAGCCTCATAGGAAAGGTGAAGATGACCAACGTGGACGGCACAATGGTGATTGAGCCCCGCAACCAGTATGCCGGGTTCACCTACAGTTTCGCTTTCGACGGCAACAACCGCATCAAAAGCGCCGATGTGACCCCTGCCGGGGCACAGACCACCACCTACAGCGTGACTTACGGTGATGTGGAAAGCACCGAGGCCGGAAACGTGGCCGGAAGCGTGAGCGCATCGTCGACTGTGAAGGGAAAGGCTTACACGCTAAGCATCGACTATAGCGGCAAGAACTGGAACGAAAGCGTGAGAATCGACACCAAGATTCCGAGCGGATACACACGCATCGACAGCAAGATGCTGCTCAGCCTGCTCGGCAGTGACAACTGACCATGCGCTCCCTAAACGACAACCGACAAAAGCATGATTGAAATCAGCCTATATGACAGCAGCATGAGCCATGAATGGGACGAGGCGGTGAGGCAAAGCCGCAACGGCACATTCCTGCTTGAGCGCGACTACATGGACTACCACAGCGACCGCTTCAGCGACTGGTCGCTTGTGGCACGCCATGCCGGCCGCATAGTGGGACTGCTGCCCGCCAACCGTGACGGCGACACGCTATACAGCCACCAGGGTCTCACCTACGGCAGTTGGGTAGTGCCTTTCAAGCACTTCGATGCTACTGTGATGACCGACGTAGTCGACGTGTCGGTCGATTTCATGCGCAATAACGGCATAAGGAGCCTGATTTACAAGCCCATTCCCCACATCTACCACCGATACCCTGCCGACGACGACCTCTATGCCTTGTGGCGAAAAGGCGCCCGGTGGGCAGAGTGTAACATAAGCACCGCCATCGACCTGAGCGCCCCCATTCCACTTGACCGTGGCAACAAAAGCGGGCTGAAGACGGCGCTGCGTGCAGGTGTGACCGTAGACGAGAGCGACCGTATTGCCGAATTCTGGCAGATACTCACCGCTGTGCTTCAAGAGCGCCATGCCGCACAACCGGTACACACGCTCACCGAGATAGAGCTTCTGCGCAGCCGGTTTCCCAAGCACATACGCCTCTACGCCGCCACGGCAGGCGGCACGCTGGCAGGTGGCACGCTAGTGTATGTGTGCGGCCCGGTAGCCCACTGCCAATACATAGCCGCCAATGCCATCGGGCGTGAGACACACGCACTGACAGCCGTGTTTGCCCACGTGGCACAAGCGGCACGGCAAGAAGGCTGCCGATACCTCGACTTCGGCATCTCGAACGAAGACCACGGCCGCTACCTCAATGCCGGACTGGCACAGCAGAAGGCACGGCTCGGCGGACGCGGAGTGGCATATAACACATTACAACTCGACATCACACACGACAAATAAGAAAAAATGGCACGAAACGGCGGCATATCACGCATGGCCATCAAGGCCATGGGCCTCTTCGGCGGTGTGCAGATGGCAGGCATAGCCTGCTCGATACTGCGCACCAAACTGGTGGCACTGTGGATAGGCCCCGTGGGTATGGGACTGTTTGCCATATTCAACCAAGCCCTTGAGATGCTCAACACAGCCACCAATCTGGGTGTGCGGTCGAGCAGCGTGCGCGACGTCTCACAGGCATCGGAGCGTGGCGACACAAGCCATGTGGCACGCATCGTGGCCGTGGTGCGGAGGTGGTCGGTGTGGCTCGGCATGGGTGGAGCCATCGCCACGGCTGCCATGGCACCGCTGCTTAGCCGCCTGTCGTTTGGCGACGAGAGCCGCCTATGGGAGTTTGTGGCGCTGAGCATTGCCGTGCTCCTTGTGGCGCTCACCAACGGCGAGTATGCCGTATTGCAAGGCTCAGGACGGCTGAAACGGTTGGCAAGCGTCACATTGTGGGGCACACTGGGCGGGCTGGCCGTGTCGATACCATTGTTCTACTGGTTGCGCGAGCATAGCATACTGCCGTCGATAATAGCCTATGCCGCCTGTTGCGCCGCCACTGCCATGTGGCTGCGCCGCCACGAGAAAGCCGCGAAGGTGCGCGTCGGTGCCGGCGAGGCATGCCGCATGGGGATGGGATTCGTGAGGCTCGGGGCCTACATGACAGCAGGAAGCATTGTCACCCTTGTGGCCTCGTATGCCTTCAACGCATGGCTCAACCATGCCGGAGGCACAGCCGAGGTGGGACTTTACCAAGCCGGATACACCCTTGTGAACAAATACACGGGACTTGTGCTAACTGCCCTGGGGATGGAATATTACCCGCGACTTGCACGCGTGGCATCGAGCCGACACCGGCTGAGCGTGTGGGTGTGCCAGGAGACCGGAATATGCATGATGGCTATGACACCGATTGTGGTGGTGTTCATGCTGCTGCGCGCGCCCATTGTGGAGATACTCTACTCCAGCGAGTTTACAGGCGTGCTCACCATGGTGTCGTGGTGCCTGGTGGGCACTGTGCTCAGAGGACTGTCGTGGTGTATGTCGTTTGTTATACTGGCCAAAGGCGATGGCCGTGTGTTTCTCATCACCGAGACACTGAGCGCAGTCACAGGACTCGTACTCAACATCGCATTCTACGACCTGTGGGGGCTCAACGGGCTCGGGTTGTCGTTTGCAGTGTGGTATGCTGTATATGTGGTGATAATCTCGGTAGTTTACTTCTGGCACTATAAGCTGCACCTTTCGGTCCAGAGCATCATGGCCGCCGTATGGGCCCTGGCCGTGGCACTTGCCGCCCTTGCCGCTATTGAAAGCGGTAATATGGCGACTGCCGCGATGATTGCCGTGGCGGCTGTGGCGGTTAGCGCGGCACAAGCAAGACACATGTGGCGGCACTAACATTGAAGCGGCATCCTTAATGCTATAAATCAAGCCAATAGACAGAAAATTAAAAATGCTAAAATCACTGCTGAAAAACTTGACAATGACAAAAAATGTGTCTACCTTTGCAAGCGAATAGATTAAAGGACAAACAGCGGAGGAATCTCAGATGCAAAGATGAGATTCTTCTCCTTTTTACTAATTACAAAACAAAAAAAATTTTACCATGGCTATAAGCT
>CAVIEK010000009.1:14045-29158 GCA_963641805.1 Bacteroides fragilis | reverse complement strand
CATCATATACGTACCCCTTGCGTTCTCCCAAAAGGACGCAAGGCGCGAGTTCGCCATCTATAATGTAAACGAATGGGCGGCCACCAACCTGCGATTTATTTCTGAGAATCGGCAGCGAATCAGTGAGTTGGCTAATAGGGATCTTTTTCGTTTCGCCCAGTCGTTTCTGCGCCAGTTGCCGTTGGCTTGCCCCCAATATGCGTTGCGGCTTGACGGCATTTCGTTTGCCAAGGAGCCACGTCTTGCGGCGGCATTGGACTACATGGCAAAGCATCTGGACGAGGATCTTCATATCGACTGCGTGGCAGAGCAAGCCGGAATATCGCCGCGCACCCTCAACCGCCTCCTTCACGCGGAGCACATCAGTTTCTCCGCCTACCTCAATTACCAGCGTATCACGCGCGCCGTGGAACTGATGGCAGACGGCAAGCGCACCATCGCCGAGATTGCCTACATGACGGGCTTCAGCGCACCGAGTAATTTCAACCGGGCTTTCCGTCAGATACTTGGCATGTCGCCATCGGAGTACCTAAAGTCGCCTTGCGGGCGTAATTGACGGATGTTTTTTTACAAGTAATGGAGTTTTACACATGAAAGGACTGGACTTTATAGCAATAGATTTTGAGACTGCCACAGGCAAAAGGTCTTCCATCTGCGAGGCCGGCATATGCGTGGTGAAGGAAGGGAAGGTGGTTGAGACCAAGTCGTGGATGGTGCGCCCCGAAGGCAATGCCTATTCATATTGGAACATACAGATACACGGCATCCGCCCCGACGACACAGCCTATGCGCCAGCATTTCCAGAGGTGTGGATAGAGATTCTGAAGTATCTTGAAGAGACTCCGGTGTTGGTCGCCCACAACGCCGCTTTCGACATTTCGTGCATCCGCAAGTCGTTGGAACTTTATGGTCTCGAGAAGCCCGAAGTGGACTACTACTGCACACTTCGAGCAGCCCGCCACAACTACGACTTCGGTTGCAACACCCTCGGATACCTCTGTGACCAGTTTGACATCCCCGAGGGCAAGCATCACCGTGCCGGTGATGATGCCGAGATGTGTGCCCGGTTGTTTCTAAAAGAAATCAAGGATGCAGGATGGTGTGAGCTGAACGAGATGAGTTATTGCACCGGAAAGCTGTGACGCCACGACATAAGCGCAATGAATGTGAGCACAAGTCCTAAACAGGAGGGCCCAGAAGAATGGACCATATTCGGCAGAAGTCAACAACCGACACGTCGTCAGTGACAATGATGATTGGCGGGTATGAAAATACCTACTAATTGCGATGCCTGCGATTTGGTTGCGAGGGCTGATTGTGGGTAATTTTGCATACAAAGAACATTAGAATAATAGACAAATGAAAATTCAAAACATTCATGCGCGTGAGATTCTTGACTCTCGCGGCAATCCAACGGTAGAAGTTGAAGTGACACTTGAAAACGGCGTTATGGGCCGTGCCTCGGTGCCAAGTGGAGCCTCAACAGGCGAGAACGAGGCATTGGAACTGCGTGACGGCGACAAGTCGCGCTATGGAGGCAAGGGTGTTGCCAAAGCCGTTGCCAACGTTAACGACAAGATTGCCCCTGCCGTTATCGGATGTGAGGTGACCGACCAACGCGGTATTGACCACAAGATGATAGCCCTTGACGGGACAAAGACCAAAAGCAACCTTGGCGCAAATGCCATCTTGGGCGTGTCGCTTGCAGTGGCACACGCTGCCGCTGCCTCGCTGGGACAACCGCTTTACCGCTACTTGGGTGGCGTGAATGCTTATGTACTTCCTGTGCCTATGATGAACATAATCAACGGTGGCGCTCACAGCGATGCCCCGATTGCGTTCCAGGAATTCATGATACGCCCGGTAGGTGCCAAGAGCGAGAAAGAGGCAATACGCATGGGAGCCGAAGTGTTCCATGCCCTTCAGAAAAATCTCAAGAAACGCGGTTTGAGCACCGCAGTGGGCGACGAGGGCGGTTTCGCTCCTGCGCTCAACGGCATTGAGGACGCCCTTCAGAGCATAGTAGACGCAATCAATGACGCCGGTTATAAGCCCGGCGACGATGTGCGCATCGCTATGGACTGCGCGGCCAGTGAGTTTGCAGTGGTTGAGGATGGTAAATACTACTACAACTACAAGCAGTTGTCAAACGGTATGCCTAAAGACCCCAACGGGCAGAAGCTCAGCGACGACCAACAGATAGAATATCTGGAGAAGCTTGTCGACACATATCCCATCGATTCGATTGAGGACGGCCTCGACCAGAACGACTGGGAGGGTTGGGTTAAACTCACCAAGGCCATAGGCGACCGTTGCCAGCTCGTGGGCGACGACCTCTTCGTGACCAATGTGAAATTCCTTGAGCAGGGGATCAAGAAAGGTGCTGCCAACTCGATTCTCATCAAGGTGAACCAGATAGGGTCGCTTACCGAGACCCTTGATGCCATTGAGATGGCGCACCGCCACGGCTATACAACAGTGACTTCGCACCGCAGCGGCGAGACCGAAGACACCACAATTGCCGATATCGCAGTAGCCACCAACAGCGGCCAAATCAAGACCGGCAGCATGAGCCGTACCGACCGCATGGCCAAGTATAACCAGCTACTGCGCATAGAGGAACAGCTTGGCGACAGTGCCGCCTACGGCTACAAGAAACTGAAATAACAGGAATAGTCACACAAAAAACGACGGCAGATGTCTACTCGCCACTATTGGCCAGGCAGATGTCTGCCGTTTTTTCTCATTGGGGCTGCCACGATGTGGGCAATGACCAAGCCACAAATAATGTGCTCGTTGCAACTGGGTTGCAGTGTAAAATTAGTAATTTTGCCGTAGATTTTAGAAAAGACAGGTAGACGAAACATGAAGCTATCACAACTGAAGACAGGCGAGAGAGGCGTAATAGTCAAGGTTCTGGGCCATGGTGGGTTCAGAAAACGCATCGTCGAGATGGGTTTTATCAAGGGTAAGGTGGTGGAGGTGTTGCTCAATGCTCCGCTCAACGACCCCGTGAAATATAAGCTGATGGGCTATGAGGTGTCGCTCAGGCACGACGAGGCCGAGATGATTGAGGTGATATCGGTGGAAGAGGCAAAGCAAATCGAGAGAGTGCCGGTTGATGTCACCAACACACAAGTGGTCACAAGTGCCGATGAGCCGGAACTCACCGAGCAGCAGTTGCATGATGCCGCCATGAAGAAGAGGCGCACCATCAATGTTGCTCTTGTGGGCAATCCCAATTGCGGCAAGACATCGCTTTTCAATTTTGCGTCGGGCGCTCATGAGAGGGTGGGTAACTATTCGGGTGTGACTGTCGATGCCAAGGAGGGGCATGCCACATTCGAGGGATATGAGTTTAACATAGTAGACCTTCCAGGCACCTATTCGCTGAGTGCCTACAGCCCCGAAGAGCTCTACGTGCGCAAGCAGATAGTGGAGAAGACCCCCGACGTGATAATCAACGTGATTGACTCGAGCAATCTTGAGCGCAACCTGTATCTCACCACCCAACTCATTGACATGCACTTGCGCATGGTGTGTGCCCTCAACATGTTCGATGAGTTTGAGAAACGCGGAGACCAGCTCGACCGCGACTGCCTGTCGCAACTGCTTGGCGTGCCCATGGTGCCCACATCGTTCAGAACCGGTCGCGGGCTCGACTTGCTGTTTCACATAGTCATCAACATGTATGAAGGCATCGACTTCATTGACACCAATGGCCACATAAATCCAGAAGTCGCCCGTGAGATACGCGAGTGGCACAAAAACTATGAAGAGTCTTTCGGCGAGCATGAGGAAGACTTTGCCTCGCAAGACGACAAGCCGCATAACAACGTGTTCCGCCACCTGCACATCAACCTCGGCGAGCCCGTGGAGAAGGGTGTGGAGCGGTTGCAGCAGATGTTGAAGACCCACGGCGAGCTGAGATCGCGCTACTCGACGCGCTACTTGGCCATAAAACTGCTTGAGAACGACAGTGAGGCAGAGAAACTGGTGAGGGGTCTTGCCGACGGACAGCAGATAATCGCTGCGCGCGATGCCGCTGCGGTCGAGATTGCCGAGGAAACCCAGGAAGACAGCGAGACTGCGGTGATGGACGCAAAATACGGCTTTATTCATGGAGCGCTCAAGGAGGCTGGCTATTGCGAGGGCAACAAGAAAGACACCTACAAGGTGACACACATGATTGATAATGTGCTCACCAACCGCATACTCGGTTTCCCTATATTCTTCCTGTTGCTATTTGTGATGTTTGAGACCACATTCGTGCTAGGGCAGTACCCAATGGACTGGATAGACGCCGCCGTTGGAGCCCTTGGCGACTTTGTGGACTCCCACATGGCCGATGGCCCTCTCAAGGATATGATCTCAGGAGGTATTATTGATGGTGTGGGAGCCGTGATAGTGTTTCTGCCCCAAATCCTTATTCTATATGCGTTCATATCGTTTATGGAAGATAGCGGATATATGGCGCGGGCGGCGTTTATCATGGACAAGCTGATGCACAAGATGGGGCTTCATGGCAAGTCGTTTATTCCTCTTATCATGGGCTTCGGCTGCAATGTGCCGGCTGTGATGGCAACCCGCACCATTGAGAGCCGCAGCAGCCGTCTAGTAACAATGCTTGTGCTGCCGTTCATGAGTTGCTCTGCACGGTTGCCTATATATATAATGGTGGCCGGCACTTTCTTCACGCTCAAATATCGATCGATGGTGATGATTTCGCTTTATGTGGTGGGCATCGTGATGGCGGTTGTGGCAAGCCGCGTCCTCAGCCGCCACTTGGTGGGGAAGGAAGACACTCCATTTGTCATGGAGCTGCCACCTTACCGTTTCCCCACATCGAAGGCCATTATGCGCCACACCTGGGAGAAAGGCAAGCAATACCTTAAGAAGATGGGAAGCATCATACTTACTGCCAGCATCATTGTGTGGGCACTCGGCTATTTCCCGCACGACGAGTCGCTCACACAGCAGCAACAGCAGGAATACAGTTACATAGGCCGCATTGGCAAGGCCATAGAGCCGGTGTTCAAGGCACAGGGATTCAGCTGGAAACTCGATGTGAGTCTTGTTGCCGGTGTAGGTGCTAAGGAGATTGTGGCGTCGACCATGGGCGAGCTATATAACGGTGGTGACGACGTGGCCGACGACTCGGTGGCCGACGACGGGCACAAATACGACAAGGTGCGTTCGCAAATGGAGGCCGACGGCATAACGCCGATAGTCGCCTATGCCTATTTGCTGTTCATACTGCTCTATTTCCCGTGCCTTGCCACAGTCGCTGCAATCAAGAACGAGAGTGGCAGTTGGAAGTGGGCGATATTCACCGCAGTCTACACCACTGGGCTTGCCTGGGTAGTATCAGCACTGTTCTATCAGGTGGCGCGGCTGATAGTGTGAATGACATAGAATTCCGGGCGGTTGTCACCCGGTTACTGAACAGCATCGGGCTGAATCATCTCTTGTGTGTGATTCAGCCCGATGGCTTTATGGGGAACCCTTGATCGTTCTTTTACTCATCTGATGTCGTTGCAGCCGCCGCTGAAGTGGCAGAGACGGATGTTGCCGGAATTGGGTCAACCATTCCGGCCGGAGATTGGGGTGACGCCATTGAACGGATGTAGATGTCGCGCTGCGGGAATGGAATCTCGATGTTGTGGGCATTGAGAGTGTTGTAGATGGTTTCTTTCACCATACCCGTCATGCTGAATTTTTCCTCCACGAGAACCCAATAGGTGACGTAGAGGTTCACACTATTGTCGCCAAAGTCGTCAAACACCACGCTTATTGGCTTTTTGGCACTTATTATGTCACGCCCGTCGCGGTTTTTGGTCATCAGGCCATTGACGGCATCGATGAGCATCTTGCGCACCTGGTCGATGTTGGCCCCATAGGCCACACCCACGGGCACCTTCACCATCTCATAGGAATGGTTCTTGGTGATGTTCTTGAAATTCTTGTTGAAGAGCGAGCTGTTGAGGAATGCGATGATGCATCCGTCGGCAGTTACAATCTGTGTCGACTGGTAGGTTATGCTCTCCACCTTGCCGCGAATCCCGTCACACTCAATGAAGTCGCCCACACGCACGCGTCCGGTCATCAGCGAGATGCCGTAGAAGAAGTTCTCGAGCAAGTCCTTCATGGCGAAACCCACACCGGTTGCCAATCCGGCCGAGATTACCGAGATGGCCGTTGATGGTATCTTGAGCAGTTTAATCGAGATGATGAAATAGAGTCCCCATACCGTGATGGCAATGATGTTATTGGCCAGGGTGAAGTTGGGACGTCCGTTGACGGTGCTCTTTTGTCGGCGATACTTATGGTAGAGCGAGCGTATTAGGTAGTTGAAGTATCGGAACAGGAAGAACATCGAGGTCACTGCCACCAGTTTGGCAATCGAGAGTTCCACGATGTCGGGAATGTTGATGAAGTTGGTCATGATGATGCTGAACACCGTGTCCGAGAGGTCGAATACGGCCGATGCCCACCAAATTGAGTAGGTGATTGAGAATACACCCATTATGGGGACCAATGCCATTGAGATGAAGTCGTAGAACCAAGTGACATTAATGTAAGGAGCGTGATCGGAATAGATGATGCCCACGCTCTTCACGGCTGCCTTGGCACGCTCCACGGCAGATCCTTTACGCTTGCGGGCTTTCTCGTTCTTGGCCTTGGCGATGTTGATGCGCTTGTTTAGGAAGCGGTTCTCATAGGCGGCCAGCACATCATAGATGCACGAGATGGTCTGGATGCAGCTGAGCTGGAACATCCACCAGATGAGAATCTGCACTGCGAGCAGTGTGTAGCCATACCATGCGATGCATGTGGAGGATAACATGAGCGCGAGCGAAATCCAGGTATAGAATATGTCGGAGCGTGGAATGTTGTCGTTGTGACGTGTGATCACATTCCACTGCCATAGTGTGAACACGAGCAGGATGGGCGGAAATATGAGCTGCACGATGTTGTTGGGAATAAACACGATGCGGAAGCTGATCACGACGAACGACATGATCATCATAGGCGTATAGATGCGGAAGCCGCTTTTTATCTGATCACCCGAAAGGCGCACTAATAGCGATATGAATATGGCCACCAGCAACCATGCGTATTCAATGAGCAGCTTCGATGCCATGAGGAAGAAGTTGTGCCACATGAATGTGCGTGCCACCATCACCGTTACGGCAAAGATGGTCATGGCTGCCGCCAGAATTATGCACACTTTCTTTTTCATGAATTCTTCGGTGCGGAACCGCTTGGGCACGAACCACCGCACCAACAAGTTGCTCAACAGTGCTGCCAGCAATATGTAGAACACTATGAACGAAGAGAGCCCCATCACTATTGGTCCACGCCACTGCGAGTGCACTGGATGACGCTTGCCGTCGGCAGTGATTATGTGCTCTTCCTTGTACTTGTCGTTGAAGTCAACCTTGGCATCGTTGACTGAGCGAGGCAGTGATGCCAGAATCTGAAAGTAGTTGTCATCGCCGTTTATGAATATGCTGTGCTGTATGTTGGAATAGCGCTGCAAGGCATAGTCGTTGACTTTCTTGAGCTTTGATGCCACCATCTTGTAGTGCTCGTTGTCGGTCATGAGCTGGTCGCGGATTTTGAGCATATTGTCACGTAGGGCGGTGGCATACTTGATGCAGGTGGCGCGCTCATTCTGGCCCTTCTCGTCGAGGAGGAACGGCTGTGCCTTGTCTTGCGGCGGTTTGTGGCCATGTGCGGAGTCGGCCGGAGCCATTTTAGGACGGTCTAGCGAGGGGGGGATGGCACGCAGCGACTGTATGAGGGCGTTGTAGCGTGCCACTTCAACGTTGATATGCGCTATGATTTTGTCGTAGGGCATACGCTGCTTGCTGAATTGCTTGTAGAGGTCGGTGGCCTCATGGCAGGCATAGGTCAAGTCGAATGTGTAGTCCTGTTTCTGCGAGTAGAGCATCAGCGAGATCTGGTCGCTTTTCTGCATCAGTGAGATCATCTGCTTGTGCTGTGCGCCGCTGCGGTTATTGTAGCGGGCAATCTCCTGTTTCTGTTCGCGGTAGGTGTTCTCGAGCTCGGCACATAGCACTGAGAGTGTTGAGGCGAGGTTTTTCTCTTTGAGCACTGCCCCTGCCTCGAGGCAGGAAATCAGTACAATGAGGATCAGTAGAATTCTCTTCATATTTTCATGCAAAAAACGGATGACAAAGGCGGCCAATGTGTGGCCGTGGGTGCAAAGGTACTGAATCTATTGCAAATAAGTGGCACAAGAGATGCTGGTGCGGGACGACGCTTGCACTAATTTAGGGAGCATTAACCTTTATTATGGCGGGGCGGGCTTCTGCGGACAGGGTTGCCGACGCAAAAAAGCGATGAGCCTCACCGGCGTGTGCGATGGGGCTCATGGTGTGGTATTTGGGCGTGTTCGTGGAATCGGCACGTTATTTCAAGTGGTCGAAATAGTACTTTAGCACATCGGCTGCAGCGACAAACGATGACTGCTTCGACTGCAAAACCATCTGCTCCTTTTCCTTGAGCATGGCTTCGATTTCGGGATTGTCGTAGAAATTCCTTTTCAGGTGCTCGTTGATGGTCTCAAACATCCAGTATTTCTCTTGTTGGCGACGCTTGACCTCAAAATAGCCGTTTTCTTTCACGTGGTCGAAGTAGTGGTCGATCATGTCCCACACTTTGTCGATGTTGAGGTTGTAGTAACCCGAATATGTTATCACCTCGGGCGACAATCCGCTCGGTGGCAACGGGAACAGGTGCAAGGCATTGCGGAACTGGGCTGCGGCAAGGTTGGCGGCATCGATATTGTCGCCGTCGGCCTTGTTTATCACAATACCGTCGGCCATTTCCATAATGCCGCGCTTTATGCCTTGCAACTCATCGCCCGTGCCGGCCAGTTGTATGAGCAGGAAATAGTCGACCATGGAGTGGACGGCGGTCTCGCTCTGGCCGACGCCTACCGTCTCAACGAAGATGGTGTCGTAACCGGCGGCCTCGCAGAGTATGATTGTCTCACGCGTCTTGCGGGCAACACCGCCTAGCGAGCCTGCTGATGGTGAGGGGCGAATGAATGCTCGCGGATGCACCGAAAGCTGCTCCATGCGTGTCTTGTCGCCAAGAATCGAGCCGTTGGACCGCTCGCTGCTGGGATCGATGGCAAGTACTGCCAGCTTACCGCCGCGCTCAAGCACATGAATCCCGAACACATCAATCGATGTGCTCTTTCCTGCCCCAGGCACGCCTGTAATGCCTATTCGGCGTGACTTGCCGGCATATGGCAGACACTTGGCAATCACTTCTTGGGCAATTGCCTGGTGCTGTGGGGCAAGGCTCTCGATGAGAGTGACTGCCTGCCCGAGCATGGTGGTGTTGCCTTTGATGATACCGTCGACGTAATCGTTGACACTCAGTTGTCGGCGCTTGCGGCGTTTCAGGTAAGGACTCACCATTGGTGGCTGCTCTATGCCGGAGTTCACTTGCAGTCCGGTGTATTGCGCATCATTCTCGGGATGGTGCATTTCCGGATGCTCTTCGGTGTGCTTGATAGCTTCGTTCATAGCAAAGTTGCTTTATGTGGTTGTTTTTGGAAATGTAGTGTATATAGTCCTACGAAATTAGCAATAATAGTTGGAAACTCAAAACGTGCTGCAATTAATCATTTTGAGTATTTCGGCCGCCAATTGACGCTGCTCGCTGTTGCCTCGGGACATCACATTGCGGCAGTATTCTGCCGCTTTCTCGTGCTGGCCGGTTGCCAGGCAGGCCATGGCAGCGTCGCTCATCACTTTGCAGTTTACGGGCGTGACGGCGAGTAGCCGTTGTTGCACTTTCAGAGCCTCACCGTAGGCTTCGGTGAGCATAAGCGTTGATTCCAGGCAGTAAAGCAACGATGTGTCGCGCGGACAGACATCAGTGGCGGCTCTAGTGACGCTGATAGCCAGTGAAGCATTGGTCTCGCTGGCGTTGAGCATGGCTGAGGCCACATAGGCCACAGCTTGGCCTATGGTAGTGGCTCTGGTTGTGTCGGTGCTGGCGTTATGGATGGTCTCTTGGATCTCGTCGGCCGATTCGTCGAACCGCCCGGCATCGGCAAGAGCCACAATCAGTGCCGGGTGTAGGTCAGTGCGGTCGGGGTTGGCGGCAATGCCATGGCGCAGGGCTGCCACGGCATTGTCCATGATTCGTTGGTCGTAGCTCCCTATTGCCACCACAGCCTTCTGGGCCACGCTATCGATGGCGAGAACCTTAATGCCGGTTGTGTCGATTGGTATGTCTTCATTGGTGCGCTTCACGTCGCCGCATGCGGCCAGCGTGCGGTAATATTCACTTAGTGCGAGTGCGAGGTCGGCGTCGTTGGGGCTGATGCGCTTCCATTGCTCCAGAGCCTGACGGCGGGAACAGGTGTCGGTTCCGGCATTTCGCCATACTTGGGCACACTGCGTGGCGCTTTGGCCCATCGCGCCGGTTGACAGGAGCGTCCAAAAGGCTATTGTAATAATGATAATGCGTTTCATTTTTCTTGTTGGTTGGATATCAATCCCACCAGCCTTACTGTCTGTACCGGTGTGGTAGGGTCATTGGTTATCACATCGAGGCGGGCATTAAGCATGCGTTCGTCCTCGCCGATTTGCGCCGGGTCGACACTTATTGTCACCAAGGAGCTCTTCCCGGGCTTGATCTTTTGTGTACTGGCCTGGGCCTTGACGCCAGGTTGCAGACTATAGATGCGGCGGACCTCAAGCGTTGTGTGTCCAGTATTGGTTATGCGCAACTCACGCGACACAATGCCACTTGCGCGTGTCATTGAGGCGAAGTCCACCTTGTCGGTGTCAATGCTTGCCGTCCCGGCTTCAGCACGTTGCTTCGGTGTGAGCCGGTCGAAGTTTTCCCTAACCACCGCCATTACGCTCACGTCGTTACAGGCAGTGTCACCAGTATTGTGCAGCGGAGCTGAGATCACAGCGACCGGGAAGGTATTGAGCCCCCACAGGGGGGCCTCGCTTGTGTCGAGAAACATTGTGAGAGTGGCCGTGGAGCCTGGCGCGATGGTGTCGGGGATGGCTTGCGGAATCAAGCCGTTTGGGGCTTTGCCAAAGGTTATGGCGAGAGTGTCGGTGCTGGTGTTGTAGGCACTGATGTAGGCCATGCGTGTCTTGCCGCGGGTGATGTCGCCAAGCGGTATGCTGGCACGGTCGAGCCGCAATGCGCCTACTGCTACGGGATATTGCTCGCTCACAGTGGCCACACTACCTATCACCTTACCCTTGATTGACACAACCGTGCGCCGTGGTTGTCCGCTGGTGTAGACGTAGACATCTTTTTTGAATTGTCCGGGACGTCCGATTGCCGTATAGGTGAGTGTGATTGTGGCTGTGTCGCCCGGCATGATGGGCTGGTGGGAAAACTCGCCTGCTGTGCAGCCGCAAGTGGGGCGCACCCGGGTAATGGACAGGGCTGAGTCGCCTGTATTGACAAACCGCATGGTACCAGTAACCTTGCCCACACTCTCACTGAAGGTCCCGAAGTCGTGTTCGGTCTCAAGCCATGTGACGGTGCCTTGGGCCGATGCGGTGAGGGCCGATGCCGCAATTGTTGCGGCCAATAGAAACTTGGCCTGCCTCATCATTTCTTGGGTATTACCACGCCCTCAACTACCAGAGTGATGGCGCGTTCGGGTCCGTTGGTCTTTACTTTTATCGTTTTGCGAAACGCGCCTGGACGGCCTATCGGGCTGTAGGTGACTTTGATTTTGCCTTTTTTGCCCGGCTTTATAGGCTTTGTGGGATAGTCGGGGCGTGTGCATCCGCAAGAGGCGAGAGCCTCTATCACGATTAGAGGCTTGTCGCCGGTGTTGGTGAACTCAAAGGTGTAAGAAACCGGCCCCTTGGCTTCTTTAATGTATCCGAAGTCGTGTGATTTTGTCGTGAATGTGGCTTGGGCACCGTTTGTCGCGGCCCAAGAGGCCCAGGCTGTGAGCATAACAGCCAGGGAGAAAAGCAGACGCTTGAAATTTAGCGTATTTTTCATAATCATGCTATGTGGTTAGTCATTTGCATGCAAAGGTAGCGCAATTAATCAGAACAGAATAATTAAGAATCATTAATTGGCAAGGGGCTCACCAGCGAGTGTCGTGGCTGATGCTATCTCATTATGATGCCGGTGAACACGCGGCCCGAGTCAATCCCTAGCCGTCGGGCTGAAAAGTAGCGGTCGGGGGCACATCGTGTGCATCGGTGCGTGTTCACGATATTGGATTCTGGAACTCCAGCCTCGGTGAGCGTGATAGCGGTGGCTGTGCGCAACGATATGTGGGCTTTCCCGGATGCTGGGTTGCGACGCATAATGCGACTTAGGTCGAAACCCTCGTGGACGAAGCTCTCGACCACTTCGTCGCCCACTTCGAAGCAATTGGTGCAAATCGATGCTCCCATCGTGGCCATTATGTGGCTGGGATCGGCGCCCAACCGTTGCATGGCGATTATGGTTGCTGCCGCTATGCGGCCAGCGGTGCCCTTCCAACCGCCGTGAGCCACTGCCGCGACTCCAGCCTGCAGATCGACCATGGCCAGGTTCACGCAATCGGCCGTATTGACACCGATGCACACCCCGCGCATGGTTGTCACCAGGGCATCAATCCCCGTCAACACTTTGCGCCGCTCGTTGTCGTCCATAGCAAGCAATCTGCTGTCGACGGTGGCCACATTGGTCGAGTGGGTCTGTACGGCCGATACCAGGCAAGAGGGCTTGATGCCTAACAGCTCGCATAGTGCCAGTCGCGACGATGACACGTGTTGTGGCGAGTCGGTGCGATAGTCGCACAGGTTGTATTGCGAATATGGGTCGTTTTGGTCGACCGTCCCACGAAGTGTATTGAATGCGACGACTTTGTCAATGCGACCGCATGCCCAGGGAAGCGGCTCAATTGTCATCATCGCAGTCGGCTTGCTCGCGGGCCTCTTTTTCGGCCTCGGCCAGATCGTTGGCCGTGATGGCGTCGTCAGGGTCGCTCACAACTTGAAAATCGGCATTCTCGTCGTTGAAATCTTCGTCCCAATATTCCTCTTTCCATTCTCGGTTGCGCTGCTGGTCTTCTTCGTCGACCACCATCTTGCCTCCTGCGTCGGGCGCTTCTTCGGGCTCTTCGGCGGCGGCAAAAATGAAGTCGTCCTCTTCTTGCACGCGGTGGTTGTCGTCAAGGTCTTGCTCCACGTTTGACGGAATTCTGTTCGCTTCATCGTTAATGGTGCGCCACAGCAGATCTTTGAGCTCGGTAATACCTTTTTGTGCCACCGATGATATCATCACAGTGGGCACCCCGTCGGGCAGGTCGTCGCGCAACTGCTCAAGCAACTCATCGTCAAGCATGTCGCACTTAGTGATTGCGAGCACATGGGGCTTGTTGGCAAGGTCGGGATTGAAGCTCACCAACTCGTTGCACAAGATGTCATATTCCTTCTTTATGTCGTCGGAGTCAACCGGAATCATAAACAGCAGCACCGCATTACGCTCGATGTGGCGCAAGAAGCGCAACCCCAGTCCGCGCCCCTCACTTGCGCCCTCGATGATACCCGGAATGTCGGCCATCACAAATGACTGTTGCCCGCGATAGCTCACAATGCCCAGATTGGGCTCAAGTGTGGTGAATGCGTAGTTGGCAATTTTGGGCTTGGCGGCCGACACTACCGATAGAAGTGTCGACTTGCCTGCGTTGGGAAACCCGACAAGACCCACATCGGCAAGCAGTTTCAACTCCAGAATCATCGACTTTTCCACACCTCGCTCTCCCGGTTGGGCATAACGCGGTGTCTGCCTGGTGGCTGTTTTGAAGTGGGTGTTGCCCAAACCGCCGCGTCCGCCCTTGAGCAGGCGCACAATCTGGCCGTCACGTGTCACGTCGCACAGAAACTTGCCGGTGTCGGCATCGTAAACCGCTGTGCCGCACGGCACCTCTATGGTGCGGTCTTCACCGTCCTTGCCCGAGCATTGGTTCTCATAGCCAGGTGCTCCGTTGGTGGCAAAGGTGTGCCGCTGGTACTTGAGATGAATCAGTGTCCACAAGTTGCGGTTCCCCTTGAGGAATATGTGGCCGCCGCGTCCGCCATCGCCGCCATCGGGCCCTCCTTTGGGCATGTATTTGGCACGATGCAGGTGTGCCGAGCCGGCGCCTCCGTTGCCGCTGCGGCAAATTATCTTCACATAGTCGATGAAATTGCTGTCTTCCATAATCCAAGTATTAAAAATGAAGTGTTTAGCGTGCAAAGTTAGCACAAAATAACCGAATCGCCAAACCCTGTCTGTGTCGCGACTGTGTAGCAGCTATGGGCGGTCAAACGGGCATGTCGTGTGTCAGTCAAAGTTCATCGACTGCATCTCGCGGCGCATGTCGTTGCCCTCATCGATTCCTTCCTGATAGTCATATTGTCTGGCAAGAGGCATAAGTTCGTCGAGCTCGTTGCCTACTTCTTCTTTGAGTTGCTTGCCTTGCTTGGCAAGTTCTGGTGTGGGCTTGCGGCGATAGTTGGCATAGATGTCTTGCAGTTTGTGATATTTGGCACGTACGGCTTTAACTCGTTGCTTTACCGACTGGCCGCCTTTCCCGCCTTGACCTTTCCCGGTGACCGCTCCGCCGGAGAAGTCCCCCTCGTCGACGAGACTTTCCACAGGCCGTCCGAATTCATAGCCACCTTGGCTGCGGCGCACCGAGTCGCTTGCCGAAGGAGTGAACATCTTTTCGGGCTGATGCGACACAATTTGCCTAAGTTTTTGCCGCCCTCCATACCGGGTGTAATAGGCCCAGCAGCCTGCGGCAATCACGGCAATGGTGATTGCCAAAAAAAACATCTTGAATCTTTTACTTTTGCGTCTCATTGGATTGTTGTGGCGTTAAACCCACTTTTTAAGTTGAAACACAGTCACTGCCCCGTCGGCAGGGTTGGTCCATGTGAGTGTGACGTGCCGGCTACTTTGATTGGTCACCGCAAGGTCGCTCTCGGCAGGCAGTCCTGTCACCGCTTGCGGCTGGAATCTTGAGTCGGGGAAGCTGAAGTGCATGTTGCCGTTGTTCTCCTCCCAGTTCCCGTTTACGTCAATCGACTCGTGATGCT